>JAFCZD010000804.1 GCA_019314525.1 Deltaproteobacteria bacterium | reverse complement strand
GCGTGAGGATCTCCGGGGGTGTCAAACCGAACTCACATGGTTTGCTGCATTGGACGCTGAAGCTCGCACCCAAAGAGAAGCGGCAGTTTCGTGTGGCCTAACAAATAGAGTACCCCTCGGAGCTGGTGCTCGAGACCCGCCGCCGGCATAACCGGGCCCTCGCGAGGAGGCGCCGTTCACGCAAACGTGCAGGCAACCAAGCGTCAGTGCACGCAGGCAACCGTGCGTCACTGCCGGCGCAACAGAGTAGGTTGGGCATCTTGCCCCGCAAGAAATATAAGATCGAAAAGCAGCTGATGGACCTCGAGGCTCAGTTCTGAGGCCCAAGGTTTGGCTTGTCTCTTGCTCGCCGCCGCGATATGTGGCCTCCCAGAACTCTCTCGAGGTGTTGAGATGATGGACGAGGCTAGGTTGATCGAGAAGCTACGGCTGATCGAGGCGCTCTTCGCGGGGGCCACCACTGAGGGCGAGCGGGTGTCAGCCCAGCATGCTCGGGAGCGAATCTTGGCGCGCCTGCGGAGCTTGGAGGTCGAAGACCCACCCGTTGAGTACAAGTTTACGATGCGTGATATGTGGTCGCGCCGCGTCTTCGTTGCGCTCCTACGCCGCTACGCGTTGAGCCCTTACCGCTATCGCCGTCAGCGCTACACCACGGTGATGGTGAAAGTTAGCAAGGGCTTCGTCGATGAGACCCTCTGGCCGCAGTATCAGCAGCTCGCTGAGAGCTTGAGCGAGTATCTTTCAGAGGTGACCGACCGCGTCGTCTCTCAGGTGATCAGCGAGGACCTCTCGGAGGCCGCTGTGGTGGTGGAGCCGGAGGCCCTCCCGCAGACCTGCAGCGGGTAATAGAGGCGGGGGTTGCGAAAGAGTCCACATTAGGGCGCCAACCCCGTTGGGGCGCCGTGATCCTTCATCTCAAGCTATCAAACCCGTCAGGAAGCTCTCAGCTCGTCGCAACGCGATCTCACCCTCGAGCCTCTCTTGGCGCAGGTTCTTGACCAGCTGAATCGCCGGGATGCCATACCTCTGGTGAAAGTAGCGCAGGCTCGCGCTGACTTCGGAGTCAGAGAGTTTCACCTCGATCATGCTTACGGGCACCTCGTCTTCCACCAGCACAAAGTCCACCTCCCGCTTTTCCTTGGTGCGCAGGACACAGAGTGAGGTGGCGATCCCCTTGGTGTCTTCCACGGCGTGGAGGTGTTTCAGCAGGGCAGTGGCCACCAGGTTCTCAAAGCGGATGCCATCATCCCCCAGGACCATGCCCGTGTCGTAGAAGTAGAGCTTGGGTTCTTTCAGGAGCGACCGAGCGATATTTCGGTGAAAGGGAGTTACCCGGAAAACGATGAACAACGCCTCGAGCACCTCTACATAGCGCTTGATGGTGTTGGGTGCGCAGCCGACGTCTCGAGCGAGGGACGAAAATGAGAGCGGTGATCCCACCCGCCGTCGCAGGAGCTGCAGCGTCGTCTGCATGGCCTTGAAGTCGTGCACCTTTTCGAAGTCGAGAATATCGGTGCGGATCAATCCATCCACGTAGTGCAGGCGCCAGCGATTCGCATCGTCCAGGGAGTCAGCGAGGTAGGGCTCAGGAAACCCACCACGTTCCATCAACCGATCGAGCACCCTCCCATCGGCCGCGGGGATTTCGGCCATGGAGAGCGGATGGAGCCGGTGACGAAAGAAGCGTCCAGCAAGGGAATCACCGCTGTGCCGAAAGGTCTCCAGTCGAGCGCTCCCGGTGACGAGTATCTGCAAAGACACAGGCTTGGTGTCATAGAGCCCTTTGAGGTAGTTTTTCCAGCCAGGCATTTTGTGCAGCTCATCGAGCACCAGCAGGCTCGTGTCCGGCAGCCAGGCCATCTTGGTGATGATCGCGCGGTCCTCGAAGTTGTCATAGTTCAGATAGACAGTCTGCTGGCGGGCGCTGGAAGCGTCCTTACCACTCGCAGCCGCTGAGGGCTGATCTGCAGCGATCGCCATGGCGAGGTGGGTCTTGCCCACCTGCCTAGGACCTGTGAGCAGCACCATCTTCTTGTGCAGGTCGCGTTCTAGCAGGGCTTGTTGCGCGCGAAGCATGTTGACTATTATTCAGTGTATTGCGAAATAGTCAAGACTATCCGGCATTGCTCTGCGGAATGGTCGTGTATTGTGTAAGTGTCGAGTACATTCGACACCAAGCGCACTGTCGAATGACTTCGACACTAAACGCACTGTCGAGTACACTCGACACCATGAACTCACCTGATGTTCTGGCCATTGCAGCCAGTTGGAGTTTTTGGGAAAGGCCCATACCTCACTCGGTGCGGCGAAATATCAACCTGCCCGACGCATTGCACGACTCTCACTGCCTCGTGATTCAGGGCGTTCGGCGCTGCGGGAAGTCAACATTGCTTCAACAGCTCATCGATCACTATGGGCTGGATCCCTTGCGCTGCGCCTTCATCAACTTCGAGGATCCCCGCCTATCCTCGGCGCAATCTTATGAGGTGCTAGACCAGCTCGTCGAGCAGTTCCGCGAGCGACACCCCGCGGCCGGCAGGCTCTACTTCTTCCTTGATGAGATCCAGGGCGTGGCGGGTTGGCAGCGTTGGTTGCGCGCCCAACTCGACCGACCTTGTGGCAACATCTTCGTGATCACAGGCTCCAACGCCACCCTGCTCTCGGGCGAGCTTTCGTCTGTGCTT
>JAFCZD010000803.1 GCA_019314525.1 Deltaproteobacteria bacterium | reverse complement strand
TACCGTGGCTACCGTGAACTCGACCGTGAGAGCGACGAGCTGCTGGTAGCCGTACACGTGCCCGCACTGCCCTCTGGCACCTTGGAGCGCTTCCGCAAGGTGGGCACCCGGCGCGCCCAAGCCATCTCCAAGGTCGTGGGGGCCTGCCGCCTAGCCCTCGATGAAAAGGGGACCATCAGCCACGCCGCCCTCGGCTTCGGCAGCGTGGGTCCAGTCACGATGGCCCTGGACGAACTCGCGAGCTGGCTGATCGGTAAAGAGCCCACGCCAGAAATTGGTGAGCGAGCTGCCCAGCTCGCCAGCGAGGCGGTGCAGCCCATGGACGACATCCGCAGCACCGCCGACTACCGGCGGCATGTGGTGGGGCGCATCGTCAAGGCGTGGATCGTGGAGCTGGCTACTCCGAACCGCTAGGACAAAGGGCGATGTATTTCAGTCGACCGCCCTGCTCATAGTGGCTGAGGTGCACGACACCATCGACACCGAGCCCCAGGGAAATATGGCCGCGCACCTGACCACTGGATTCGACGCTGCGAAGCGTCCACTCTTTGTTGGTGCGCTGCGCCAGCTTCAGGTGGCCGTTGGTCCGGTCAAAATAGGCAACATGCACGCTCCCATCCAACGCCACGGCTAGGGATGTATACTCACCCACGTCTCCCTTGCTATCTAGCCTGGAGATCTCCCAGCTCTCTGTGGCCGGCGCTCTGTAGGCGTATTTGAGGTCGCCCGAGGTCGCATCGTAGTAGCTGATATGAACCCCATCAGCGGCGTCCAACGCGATGGAGTTGTATTCACCAACGTCGCCGTCATCATCCACCCTGAGCCGACTCGTAGAGCCGCTCTTCAACCGACACGCATACCTGAGATCGAGGTTGCGTTCGTCGGTGTAACTGATGTGATTGTTAAACGCGGCGTCGAAGGCCAGAGCTGAGTGGTGGCCCATATCCACAGACGAGTCGACTGAATAGGTGTTCCAATCCGCAATGGACTCTGGGGCGCCTCCACCCCAGCCAAGAAAATAGGACCCATAGTAGGAGAAGCGAACGATCGAGCGATCTGTGAGCGCCAAACCCACACGGCCTGCCGAGTAGTAGCTCTTTTTGATGGGGGTAACGGCCCAAGCGTCTGCGCCCTTCTTATAAGCATACTTGAGTGTGCCTTGGGTTTCATCGTGATAGAGGATGTGCACGTTGTTCAATAGGTCGAGGGCGATGGCTGAGTGCTGCCCAACATCACCGATGGAATCCACCACGTTCACCGCGAAGGCACCACCAGGTGACCGCCACGCATAGCGCAGGTCCTGCTCAGTGGCATCGTAGTAGCTGATGTGCACACCCCCATCGGTCCCGACGACGAGGTCGTTGAACGTCCCAACGTCTCCATCTTGGTCCACGACTAAAGACGACTGCGTGCATGGTCGAGAACACACGCTAGGAGAACCCACACAGACATAGGTGCCCTCGATCGCACAGGCCTGACTGCACCCATCGTTGTCGATAAGATCCCCATCGTCGCAGGCTTCGAGGCCCGCCACATCGCCATCACCGCAGACGGTCACGCAGCTGCCAGGGTCACCCACACATTGATACCCAAACTCCTTGCAGGTCTCTTCGCATGCTCTCATGGGCTCACATCGGCCTGCCATGCAGCTCTGTGTTTCGGGGCAGGGCACCACAGGTCCCCAAGCTCGGCAGCCTTCTTCGTTGATGGCCGTGCACGCAGCGACGCCACCAGCGCGGCATTGGGCTTCACCCACAGCACACTCATCTGAGCAAGAAAGCAGCGTGAGGGTGATCTGCGCGGTCACCGTCTGCCTGAGTTGTGGTGTGATAACGGTTGCTCCATGAGCGTAGCGAGCCCCCCCACGCAACCCCGACAGCTTCAGTTCGAGCGGGGTACCGGCCCAATTCTCGGGAATGAGTACCGTGAGAGCATGAGCGGCGCTGGTCTGCTCCTGGCGGCCGCCCGCATCCATCTCGAAGACATCGAGGTTCCAACTGTCTTCGTAGATCGCTGTGATCTGGAGTGAGGTGGTGCTCTCCGCCGCACAACCAAGCCCCAGCGTCAGAGCAGCCCATACTCCAAAAAGGCGGGCGATATGGGGCAAGTGCATGGTCTCGTCTCTCCCAAGCAGATCTTCTTGGCGAAGCAGAGGACTTATACGGCTGTGGCGGCAGACCTTCCCACAATAGTGATCGGACACTCCCCCCTATGCATCCTGCGCGACACGATCGCATGGCAAACACCGCATCGCGCGTTGTCTAGGAGCGCGAACACCTGAGAAATGGCGGATGGGTGGACGCGCTGCGCACTCAGTGTCTCTGGCTAAGAAGGAGAGGCGTAACGAACGCTCAGTCGAGGTCGCCGCTCATGCGGGCGAAGGCGTGGCAAGAGCCACACGAGTTGGGCATGATGTCGTAGTCGTGCCCGGTCGCCGGATCCGCCTTCTTCATGATGGCGCTCTGGGCTGGCCAGACGATGTCAAAGACGTGGGAACCCACATTGCCTTCGGCCACCGCGCTCAGGCCCTGAGCATCCAGCGCGAGGCGATACTGCGCGTCGTCGTTGACATCGAAGAGCTTGCCAATCTTCGCCATATGACAGGACGTGCAGCGTCCTACAGGTGATGCCCCGTTGGTGGGGGTGTAGAGGGCGCCACCCATGCCAGCGCCTACCTGCATGTGC
>JAFCZD010000802.1 GCA_019314525.1 Deltaproteobacteria bacterium | reverse complement strand
CTAGCTGTTGAGGTACACGGTGCGCGAGCAGGTGGCCACCGTGCCACCGCAACAAACAGCGTCGTTGCAGCGGCCCCAGGGCAGGTCGTTCACATAGACATCGGGCGATCCCGCACAGAGCGTGCTGGCATGACATCCACCACAGCAATGGCTGCCCCACTTATGACTGAAGCAATGGGCCTTGAGGTCATCGGCGAAGGTATCCTTGCTGCCCTCAATGTTGGGCCGTGCAGGAAAGCAGCCATGTCCTGTACATTCGTCGCTTAGTCGCGCCGCACCTGGCATTTGAGCTCCTCTATCTCTGCGCGCAGGCTGGCCAGTTCTTCTTTGAGCTCTGCCACGCCCTCGCACTGATGGTCGTCGTTTGCTGCCCTCTCCGCCGCTTGCGCGAGGCGCTGACGGCCTTCGTTTGCCATGGCCTCACGGTAGGCGACGCTCTCTGGCAGGTCTTGGAGCAGCTTGGATCTGCGTGAATTGAGGTGAATTTGCCCATCTAAGCTGTCGAGGCAGATATTATGGCCGTGGGTGAACATGGAGAGTTCTCCCGTGGCTCCGATATTCAAGTCGCCATCGACGACGAACTGGGTATTGCCCTGAAACACAATCTCGAAGCGCTCAGCATCATATTTGACGAGGAGCTTGATGGGGACGATTTCCACCTCGCCCTCTCTGATGATCACGTCTTTTTGCCCATCGTTCAAGCTATCCTCCGTCGCCATGGTCGCGAACCTAGTGTGACCTGGCCCCAGCGGAAAAACAGGGTTTATCAGGCCAGATGACGAGACCGCTGCCAAAATGTACGAACGCTCTCCATTGTGCGCAAGGCTAAACTCTCTGGGTTTGGTTGGCGACTTACGCCGCGAAGGTCTGGCCCCTTGCTGAGGGTCACGCTAGAGTCAGCAGGACGATGCATCACCAACTATCCACGCTCCTCCAACGAGACGTCTGCGGCGAGCTTGTCGTGGCAGGCGAGACCTTGCGCGAGGGGGCCCATGGTCGGATTTGTCTCGACGTGCTTTCCCGCGAAGGGGTGCGCGAGGTGCTCGCGCAGCTTGAGGGCAGCTGGAAGGGCTCTGTTGAGGTCTGTGATCGTCTCCATCTGCAGGACGCCAAGCAGCCCATTCGTGGCGTGATGGAGGTTCGCCTCGGCCTCGAAGGCGGTTCAGAGTATCTACTGGAGATTGGACATGCGTCGATCTTCGAGCTCTATGAGCGCCGGTTTCTGCTGGATGAGAAGCTCTGGGCAGATCTACGTGGCGTGCTCGTGGATACTCTGCATCATCTGATCAACCATGGATTTGAAGCGCCACTGCGCATGATCTCCGGTTTTGATCAGTTACTCGCAGACTATCTTCAGCAGCTCGATCACGTGCTGGGGGAGGCCCGGGCTGGGAGAAAGGTCAACCTGGAGGCGTGGTTGCATGAGTTTTCGCGCCGACTGCGTCAGGCATGGGAGTTGATTCCATGGGCCTTGCGCATGGCGTTGGAAGAGCCGCTCTATGGTCGGCCCTGCACCAAGACTGTGCCTTGCGATGCCGTCTTCGATACCACGCTAATTTTTGCGGTGAATATGATGGAGGGGTCGCTGCCTCGTGGTGTAGAGCATGTGAGCGTTGACCCAGAGCCCAGCACCACGGAGCTCCGGGCGCTGGCCAAGACGCATGCCTCCCTCACCAAAACCTTTGTGGCACCCTACTATGCTGTGGGCATCGCTCGCGCACCGTCGGTGGATTCTTTCATCGAGGCATTTTCACGCTACAAAAAAGCCGTGGGCAGCATCCGTTTGGCGGATGAGTTGAAGCTCGGCTAGGCGTTCACGGCGTAAGGTGCTTGTGGTCGCGCGCCGCTCGCGCTAAGTCCTTGGCCGTGCACTGGAATATCGACCCCGTTTTAATCGACCTTGGCTTGATCGAGTTACGCTGGTATGGGCTCTTTTTTGCGACGGGCGTGATGCTCGGCGCGCGCGCCATGCCGCACTATTTCGAGCGCTTCAAGCTCCCCCCAAAACACGCTGGGGCTATGACCATCTGGGCCATGGTGAGCATGGTCCTTGGCGCTCATTTCCTTCACCTGCTCTTTTACGAGCCACGCTCGTTCATCGACAACCCGCGGCGCATCATCGAGATCGGCAAAGGCCTTGCGAGCCATGGTGGTGGCCTTGGCGCTGTGCTCGCGGTGTTTCTCTACAGTCGCAGCAAGAAGATCCCCTTTCATCGTCTCTTGGATCCCATGGTGGGCACCTCCTTGTGGGTGATCCCCTTTGTCCGACTGGGAAATTTCTTCAACTCGGAGATCTATGGGCGGGCGACAGACCTTCCCTGGGCTGTGATCTTTGCCCGACGCGGCTTCACGGAGTCACGGCACCCCTCACAGCTTTACGAGATGTTGGTTGGGTTCGCCTTGCTGGGTCTGTGGCTACTTCTGGGCCGCCGCGCGCGAGAACGTTGGGCGCCGGGTGCACTCTCCTATTTGACGATCTTCTGCTACTTCACCACGCGCTTTCTCATCGAGTTCGTCAAAGAGTATCAAACCCTGCATGCAAGCTTCCCCCTCACCATGGGGCAGATGCTCAGCACTCCTCTGGCGCTTTTGGGGCTGGGAATGTTTCTCTTCAGTCCTTTGGGCATGCGTGGACAACCCAACCTGACCCCCATCGAGGATGAGAGCGAACGCTCGGCTCGTTCGGCG
>JAFCZD010000801.1 GCA_019314525.1 Deltaproteobacteria bacterium | reverse complement strand
TCGTCCTGCGGGAGGCCGGCGTCATTCCACAAGACAGCGGCGTCGTTCCACAAGACAGCGGCGTCGTTCCACAAGACAGCGGCGTCGTTCTACAGGACAGCAGCATCGTTCTGCAGGAGGGCGGTATCATCGTGCCCGACAATGGTGTCCCTGACGCAAGCCCTACTTTTGTTTGCGATATGAGCATCATTGGCACGCCGTGCACGAACTCTGGCAGTGAATGCGGTAATGGTGGCATCTGTCTGGCCATTGATGACACAACCGGCATCTGCACCTGCCCGTGTGCCCCAGACGACCCCAGCACCCCCTTGGTCGTCGAGGACACCTGTCCAGATCAGGCCAACAATGTATGTGGCGCGATTCCATTGGTGGATGGCAGCATTGTTGGCGCCTGCCTTAAAAAATGTGCCCCGGATCTTGGTCGCAACACATGCGCTTGGCCCATTGGCTGTCATCCGCAGTCTGGTCTGTCGGTGGGAGTTTTTGACTCGCCTGTTTGCCTCTATCCAGGCTGCATGGAGGATGCAGACTGCCCAGTCGTCACCGCCGAGCCTTGCTCCACCCATGGCACTCTCGATTGCGCGGATCCAAACGCCCAATGCCTCCCTCACGACACCACAACCTCCGACGGACTCTGTGTGCTGCCTGGCAGCTGTGACGCCGTCTCAGCGCTGTGCGGACCACGCGCCGACAATTTTAAGGCCGATGCGGCAGTGGGCGACCCGTGCAAAGACGACACCGAATGTGGGGCGGCTATGGCGTGCGAGCGAGAAGTCGATCCGGGCGCGATGGGTCAAGCTTCAGGGCCATGTTCGAGCGACAGCGAATGCTGCAGCCAGAGCTGCAACGCCAACGGGTACTGCCTGCCCGGAAGCTGTTCTGTTCATTCACGTAATGGCTACTGTTACATCGCGAATTGTGCGTTTCCAACGCTCCCTGAGTTCGCTTGTCCTGCCGGGTCAACATGCAATAGCGTGTTTGGCACAGGGATTTGCCAGAAGGCCTGCTCCCTTGATGATGCTGGCTCATGTCGCGGTAGCGTGGGGGACCTCAACGGTGACTATGAGTGCCGCGCGTACAATAATCTCAACAGCGTAGTAGTTCTGGCTGATGGTCCCACTTGTGACTGGGGGGACACTGTGGACTGTACGATATTCGATATTTCCGGCGTTGACTGCTCGCTCTTTGGCGATTCAAACAACACGACCCATATGCGTTGCATGGGGCTCGATGGCGTCGACAAGAATGACCCCTACGATGCCACCGGCTATTGCCTTGACGACACTGTCTCGGGCACAGCCTGGCGTTAAGCCCGGCTGAACAGACCCACTGTCGTCTTGTCCTCGCCGAAGCACCCCTTGGCGGCTACACTGCTGCCGATGAGCACCTCAAACAATGACGCCAAGACCGATCTCTTCCTCGCGCTGACGCCTGAGGCTGTATTGCAGGCCGTGGAGGCAGGGGGCGTGCGCTGCAAGCCGGTTTGCTGCCCGCTGAACTCCTTTGAAAACCGCGTTTACCTGATGGAGGGTGAGGACGAACAGCGGATCATCTCCAAGTTTTATCGCCCTGGGCGTTGGACACGTGAGCAGATCCTCGAGGAGCACCAATTCTTGGGCGATCTCATCGCCGATGATGTACCTGCCTGTCCCACGCTGGCCTTCCCCGATGGCGAGACGCTCAAGGAGATCAACGGTATCCTCTACTGTCTCTTCGAGTCCCGTGGGGGCCGGGCCCCCGACGAGCTCACGGACGCCGACGTAGAGCGCCTGGGCATGCTGGTGGCTCGCATGCACAATGTGGGCGTGGCGCGTCCCGCCGAGCATCGCGTGCGCCTCACGCCGGAGACGTATATCTGGGACAACGTTGGCTGGCTTGAAGAGCACGATACCGTGCCCGCGCCCTTTGCTGGGCGTTACCTAGACTCGGCGACCTATATTGCCGAGATCGCGGCCGAGTACCTCAAGGGGGTGGAGGTGCATCGCATTCACGGCGACTGCCACCTGGGCAACCTCCTGCTGCGCGATGGCGTCTTCAACGTGCTCGACTTCGACGACATGCTCGTGGGGCCGGCGGTGCAGGACCTCTGGCTCGTCTTGTCGGGCAGAGATGACCATACCCGGCGCCAACGGGAGTGTTTCCTCGAAGGCTACGAGCGCTTCCGCCGCTTCGATCGCACAACCTTGCGGCTGATCGAGCCCTTGCGCGGGATGAGGATGATTCACTACACGACCTGGTTGGCTAAGCGCTGGCACGACCCGATCTTTCCCCGGACCTGGCCCCATTTTGGTACCGAGGACTATTGGGAGGAGGAGACCAAAGCGTTGGAAGATTTGGTGGTCTACATCCGCAGCGATCGGGGTGAGGCGTTGGCGGAGAAACCCGAACCGACCCTCTCCAACAAGGATTATTTCTTCGATTGGGAGGATTGAGAGGGCTACTCCCAGAGGCTACTCAGGGACACACGTAAGGTCGACGCACTTCAGCCCCACTGCACAGAACCACTCCGTCGTGTTGCAGCGCCCCCCTTCTTCGATGTCGACGCAGGCGTTCTTTTCAGCGTCGCAGCTGCCGTTGCCGAGGCCGGTACAATCATCCACTTGAGCTTGGGGTGTGCCATCCCCGTCATCGACACATTTCCAAACCAGCAGGTTTTCTGAGCAATAGGGTGTGAAGTCCTTACCGGCGGGCGAGCA
>JAFCZD010000800.1 GCA_019314525.1 Deltaproteobacteria bacterium | reverse complement strand
GGCTTCCGTTTGTTAACGCGTGACGCTGCTCGCTACCGGACGTATTTCCCAAAGCTCGAGATCATCGCGCCCTGAATGTGCTCAGGGTTGTGGGTCGAGTTGGAGGATGAAGCCATCAACACCGCCGGCGCTAACAAGCGCCCCGCCGCCAAAGTCCACTGTGCCCTCGAAGTATCCCGCGACGACGACTGCGCCACTCCCGCGAATGCCCACAGCCATGCCTGCATCATCCAACACTCCACCAAAGCGCTTGGACCAGCGATGGGCACCCGCCGAGTCGTAGCTCAGAAGGAAGATGTCGTTGTCTCCCGTGCTCGCGAGGGGCGCCCCACCAAAACCAACAGTCCCCTTGTAGTGGCCGGTGACGATGATGTTGCTTGCGCTGTCTATGGCCATGTCATGCGCCGTTTCGTAGGGGCCTGTGTTGAATTGTTTGGACCAGCGGTGAGCACCTGTGGGGCTGTAGCTGACCAGAAAGGCGTCATGGTTGGCGTCGCTGCTGGTCAAGGCGCCACCGCCGAAGTCCACCGTGTCGCCGAAGTATCCGCTGACGGCCACGTTGCCGGCCCCGTCGACGGCGATGGCATGGCCCTCGTCGGAGCTCGACCCACCCATGCGTTTGGACCACCGGTGCGCGCCAGCCGGGTTGTAGCTGGCGACGAAGACATCAAAAGAACCTGCGCTGATGAGGGGACCACCGCCAAATTCGGTTGTGCCTTGGAGATAACCTGTGATGGCGATGTTGCCGCTGGGATCCACAGCTAATCTTCCAGCGTAATCGTAGGATGAGCCAATGAAGCGTTTGGACCAGCGATGCGCGCCGTTGAGGTCGTAGCTGGCCAAAAAGACGTCGGTACCGTTCTGGCCTGTGAGGTTTCCGCCCCCGAAGTTTGTCGTGCTCTCGCAGTAGCCAACGACGAATATGTTGCTGGCGCTATCCAGAGCAACATCATTGCCACCCTCGACCCGGGTTCCTCCAAAACGCTTGGACCAACGGTGCGCCCCTTGACGATCGTAGTTGGCCAGGAAAATGTCACTATCGCCAGCGCTTGTGAGCAGTCCACCGCCAAAATCGATGGCGCCACGGAAGTATCCGGTGAAGGTGATGTTCCCGTTGACGTCCACGGTCACGCCCAAGCCATAATCCACCCCTGTGTTGCCAAAGCGCTTGGACCAGCGGTGGGCGCCCGCGGAGTCATAGCTCGCCAGGAAGATGTCTTTATCTCCAGCGCTGGTGAGGGGGCTCCCGCCGAAGTTGACGGTGTTTTCGAAGGAGCCGGCGACGACGATATTTCCGGCCGTGTCCAATGCCAAGGCTCGGACCACATCGCTCAGCCCGCCCCCAAAGCCTCGAGATTCGCCATAGGTGACATTCTGTGGAGCGCCACCAGTGTCAGGCATGGGGGCGTTTTGGTCCGCAGGAATTGGGGGCGTGTCGAGGCTTTGGTCCGCGGAGAGTGGCGGCGTGTCGAGGCTTTGGTCCGTATTGGGTGGCGGCGTGTCGAGGCTTTGGTCCGTGTTGGGTACGGACATGTCCAAAGACCCCAAGGTGTCGAGGAGGCGCCCTGTATCGTCGACCGGCACTTGTGGCGCCGCATCCCAACCTGTGCCTTGACCCGCATCACCACCTGGTAAACTGAGGAAGCGGCTGCATCCGCTGCTCGAGAGAAGCGCAGCCAGGAGGGCAAAAAAGGGAATCCTCTTCATCGGTAGTGGCCTGTCTTCGATGGGAGTGATCTTCTTAATTAAGGGTCAATTTCGTTGACGGGTCAATGTGGGCAAGAGGCGCACAAGTCGAGATTGGTGGGTGTTTGGGCGAGTTCTGGTGAGCCCTTTCTATGCGCCCTGAAAGTCGGTATCGTCCCCGAGTATTCGTCAATCCAAGAGCGCACGAACCAGAGAGTTTGTGCTCAACGGACGAGGAGGTTCGCCATGGACGTGAAGACCATCGGAGTTGTCGGCGCAGGACAAATGGGCTCGGGTATCGCACAGGTTGCCGCGCAGTGCGGTTATCAGGTGGTGCTGATAGACGTCAAAGAAGAGCTTGCCGTTGGGGCACGGGACAAGATTGGCAAGATTCTTCAGAAACGGGTCGATAAAGGGAAGCTCCCTGCAGAGGACCGTGCTGCGGTGCTGGAGCGTATTCACCCCAGCGGCTCCCTCGCCGACCTGGCCAAGACGGACTGGGCAGTTGAGGCCGCCACGGAGAACCAAGAGCTGAAGATCGAGCTCTTCAAAAAGATGGACGAGCACCTGCCCAAAGGCTGCGTGCTCGCTTCGAACACCTCTTCGATCTCGATCACGCTTCTTGGCGCGCAGACCTCGCGTCCCGAGAAGGTCATCGGGATGCACTTCATGAACCCCGTACCCTTGATGAAGCTCACGGAGATCATCCCTGGCTTGCCCACCGACCAAGACACCATCGACGCCACGGTGGCCTTGTCGGAGAAGATGGGCAAGACAACGGTCATCGCCCGAGACATCCCTGGGTTCATCGTCAACCGTGTGCTCATGCCGCTGCTCAACGAGGCCGTGACGGTGCAAGCTGGGCTTGAACCACCCCCTAGGGCCTCTGGCCTTGGCTGACCTGATCGGCCTGGATACGTGTCTTTCGATCATGGAAGTCTTGCATCGTGAGCTCGGCGAGGACCGTTACCGTCCCGCACCGCTGCTGCGCCAATATGTGGCGGCTGGGTGGCTTGGCCGCAAATCAGGGCGCGGCTTTCATACCTATTAGATGTAATGCTGCCTTTTGATGCTGCCTTTTGATGCTGCCTACAAGCTGATCGTCAGCGGCTTGCTGCTGATCATGGCTGGAGTGGTGGCCTCCTTCTTTGTGGGGCTGGCCATCAGGCACCAATGGCCAGCGCAAATCCCCCCAGACCTACGTTTTGAACGCGAGCTATCGAGCGCACTGAAGCTGTGTCGTATCGCTGAACTGCTCGTAGAGCGATTCAGCGATTTCAACAATGATGACGTGGTCTGCCTGGGCCTGGTGAGGAGTAACGCCGCCCGGGTTCTGTTTCACGCAGGTCCCAAGAACACTGGGCACAACCGAAACCTGCATCGCCCAGACTATGTGCTCCATGTGGAACGCCTCAGCCAAGGACGCGTCAAGCTGAGGCTGGGGACCAACAAGCCCTATTCTTATCTACGTATCCGCCGCGCTGAAGTTGACGCATTGAAGCGTACGCTGCATGACGCATTCGACGCCGTTGATCTTTGAAGTTCTTCTGAAAACCTTGTGTTCGTTTTAGGGTTGTGGGTCGAGTTGGAGGATGAAGCCGTCACTATTGCCGGCGCTGACAAGAGCCCCACCGCCAAAATCAACAGTTCCCTCGAAGTACCCCGCGACGATGACCTTACCGCTTCCATCGACGCCCACGGCCATGCCCGTATCATCCAACACTCCCCCAAAGCGTTTGGACCAGCGATGGGCACCCGCTGAGTCGTAACTCAGAAGGATGATGTCATCGTCGCCCGCGCTGGTGAGCAGGCCCCCACCAAAATCAACAGTCCCCTTGTAGTGGCCTGTGACGATGATATTGCCCGCGCCGTCCATGGCCATGTCCATCGCCGTTTCATAGGGGCCAGTGGTGAATTGTTTCGACCAACGGTGCGCGCCTGTGGCGCTGTAGCTGGCCAGGAAGGTGTCATGGTTGGCGTCGCTGCTGGTCAAGACGCCTCCGCCAAAGTCCACCGCTTCGTCAAAGTATCCGCTGATGGTCACGTTGCCAGCCCCATCTACAGCGATAGCATGACCCTGGTCAGAGTTTGGCCCGCCCATCCGTACGAGGGGACCGCCGCCAAATTCGGTTGTGCCTTGGATATATCCAGTGATGGCGATGCTGCCGCTGGCATCCACCGCCAAACCTCTAGCGTAGTCGTAGGATGAGCCGACGAAGCGCTTGGACCAGCGATGCGCGCCGCTTGCGTCATAGCTGGCCAAAAAGACATCTGTACCGTTCTGGCCTGTGAGGTTGCCTCCCCCGAAGTTTGTCGCGCTCTCACATTGGCCGACAAGGAAGATGTTGTTGCTCTTGTCTATGGCGACGTCCTTGCCAGTTTCGTTCAGCGCTCCCCCAAATCGTTTGGACCAGCGGTGGGCCCCTTGACGATCGTAGTTGGCCAGGAAGATGTCGTTATCGCCTGCGCTGGTGAGCACGTTCCCGCCAAAGTTGATGGCACCGTGGAAGTAGCCAGTGAAGGTGAGGTTCCCATTGGCGTCTACGGTCACGCCCAAGGCGTAGTCCGCGCCTGTGCTTCCGAAGCGCTTGGACCAACGGTGGGCGCCTGTGGAGTCATAACTCGCCAGGAAGATGTCTTTATCTCCAGTGCTGGTGAGGGGGCTCCCTCCGAAGTTGACGGTGTTTTCAAAGGACCCGGCGACGACGATATTTCCGGCCGTGTCCATCGCCAAGGCTCGGACCACGTCGCTCAGCGTGCCCCCGAAGCGCTGAGATTCGGCATAGGTGACATTTTGTGGAGCGCTTCCGGTGTCAGGTGAGGGGGCGCTTTGGTCGGCGGGGAGCGGGGGCGAGTCGAGGCTTTGGTCGGCGGGGAGCGGGGGCGAGTCGAGGCTTTGGTCGGCGGGGAGTGGGGGCGAGTCGAGGCTTTGGTCCAAGGAAGGCAGGAGTACATCGGTGTTGGGCATCGTGTCGGCGCGTGCTGCATCGTCAGCTGGCACTGCATCGTCAGCTGGTGCTGTGTCCACGTGTGGCGCCGTATCCCAGCCAGTGCTTTGCCCTGCATCGCCAACTGGCGCACCGAAAAAGCCAAGCCGGCTGCATCCATTGCTTGAGATCAACGCGGCAAGCAGGGCGAAAAATGGAATCGCCTTCATCCAATAGCCTCTCTTTGATGGGAGCGATCTTCTTAAGTAAGAGTCAATTTCGTTCAGCGGTCAATGTGGGAAAGATGCCCACAAGTCGCGAGTGGTGGGTGTTTTGGCTTTCGAACATGAAAGTCTTGCACTGTGCATTCGACGACGTTGATGAAGTCTAGCGAGACGCTTCGGTGGCCGGTTGGGACTTGAGAGGGTCACCAATCTTCAGCAAGAGGAGGGACCGGCAGTGACGCGCCGACGAGCATGTGACGTTCGCGTTCAATCCGCCTCCGCTCTTACGGCGTGACGTCGCGGCGCCCTTGGGTTAGGTATCATCACAGGGCAGCAGGGTTGTCGATAGCAGCAGGGGCTTTGAGCGGTGGCCATTCCGATCATTTACCGAGACGAGATGCTTGTCGCCATCGACAAGCCCACGGGCTCCATCGTGCATCGTACCCGCGGGGCGCCCCCCGACTCCCCCATTCTCGTGGATGTCCTGGCGCAAGAGCTGGGGCAGCGGGTCTTCCCGGTGCACCGCCTCGATCGCCAGACGTCTGGTGTGATGGTTTTCGCGTTGAGCTCCGAGGTGGCCCGACGGGTAGCTGGGGACATTCAGACGATGCAATGGAAGAAGACCTACCTGGGGCTCTGTCGTGGGGTCATCACGGAGCCGCAAATGGTGGATAGCCCTGTTCGCGAAGGGGATAAGCGCCGCCCGGCTCGCACGGATGTCACCCCCCTCGAGGTCTACTGCAACCGCTACACCTTTTTTCGAGCGATACCCCACACGGGCCGACGTCATCAGGTGAGATACCACTTTCGTCACCTGCGGCATCCCCTGGCGTCAGACAGCAATTATGGCGACGGCGCAGTGAACCGCTTCTTTCGTCAAACCATGGGGTTGAACCGCCTCTTTCTCCGCTGCCCCATCCGTCAGAGGCGCGTAGATTGGACTTTTCAGCAGAGCTGGCGGCCGAGCTACAGGATGTGCTCGATGCCTTGGCGATCTATGAGGGCCCCTTGGGCTGATCGACGTTGCCCCTTGGGGCGCTAGAGCGGATCTGAACTGCAGTTGACGATATGACGTTAGCCGTCAACCGCCCGCCGCAGACCCCAGCCATGCAATACACGTGGCCCATCACTCCCCAGCTGGACGACTTCAAGGTCCAGGACGTCGAACTCCTGCCCCAAAGCGGGTGCTTGCTCCTGGAGTTTGGCCAGCAGCGTGAGGGTGTGCTCCATCTCTTTGTGTGAAGCCTCCCAGAGGGTGTGAAGCATGGTCTCGAGGGCCGTCTCCTGAGCACCGAGCCGCACCCACCACCCCTCAGCGGCGCCCTCCTTCGCGAGGTGGCAGAGGGGGACGGATCCGCGGAAATCGCAAACCATACGAATCTCGGGGAGCGCCGCCCGTGGAGCCACCAGCACCGCGATGAGCGACACGCTCGGATCCCGGTCCTGACATGCGAAGTGAATGTCCTGAAAGGCCTGT
>JAFCZD010000799.1 GCA_019314525.1 Deltaproteobacteria bacterium | reverse complement strand
GCCTGCCACTGGCAGCTGTGTAACACCTAATCGCAAAGTTCGAGGTCGCTGCTCGACAACACCAAGTTCACACCTGACTCGAGCCGCAACCAAGAAAGCGAAGGGATAACAATCTCCGTCCAGCGGCTGCTGATATCACGCTGCACGAAAAAACGCGTGCCCTTGTGCAGCATACCCACAGGCACCTTGCGCTGCCCATCATTGGCATAGAGCGACAAGTCGCGGTTGCATTTGCGCGGTGAGGTCTTGGTGCTGCCTCTGCCCAACAGAGACCCAAGCAGCCCACCCACGCCGAACACGCCGCTGGTCTTGCTCTTGGGGTTCAGGCTCTTGGGAGTCATCAGCCGCTTGTGCACCCAGCCCTCGAGCACGTAGTCACGAGAGATGGTACGGACGCGTGCATGCCCGCCACGCTCCTCGAGCACGTGCGCCTTACGCAAGGCATACTTGCTGGACAAATCGAGCCTCACCGCCCCTCTCCCACCCGGTCGTGCGGAAAACGTGATCGAAGCGCGGGACAACTCAACCTCGTGTGGTGTGGTCTCGCCACTCACCTCCTCAGCTTGACTGGGCAAGCGATGTTCCAGCGCAGCAACCAGCGCAAACGCGGCACAGGGCAAGCTGGCGCGCAGCGGTTGAGCCAACCCCAGCGACGAGGGCAAAAGGGGCTCCACCACGACCTTCCCCTTTCCAACACTGCGCCAAGCCAGCCGAGCTGGGGGTCTTAGCCAAAGCACCGACGACACCTTGCGTGCTTGCTTAAGACGCAACAAGCCAACCTGGTCGGGTTCAAGGTCGCCATGGAGCGTCACCTTGCCATCGCTGGCAGCAAAGGACGCTCGGTCCCCCGCTGAGGGCAGGCCAACACTCCCCATCACCGAAGTCCCATAACTGGTGAGTTTTCCCACGCGAAACCCTGGTCTCGCGCTCGCGGTCATGGTTGGCCCTTTGGGCTGCCAGAGGCCATCAAGGCGGCACCCTGGCGTGCCACCCACCAACGCTTTGCGGGCGAGGGCGTAGCGCTTCGTTTCGCGGCATCCCAACGTGGAGCGCATACTGCACGCCGTACGAAAGAGCTCCAGCGCGCGTGTGGAGTCCACCACGAGCCCCTCCCCCCGCGCGTGCATCCACGCCAGGTTGTAGCAGCCAAGCGCCACCCGCGCTCCACAGGAGCGCTCGAGTAGATCCTTCGCCGTGGCGTAGCTCTTCTTCACACCGCGGCCGAAGCGATGCACACGACCAAGGTTGGCGCAGGCCAAGGGCTGCCCCTTTTTGCAGGCGCTTTCGTACAAGACAAAGGCGCGCTTGCGATCCCGTTTGACGCCAGACCCATTTTCATAGGCTGAGGCAAGATTGTTGCAGCCAAGCTGATTGCCGCCATGACAGCCACGTCGGTAAAAGCTCAACGCGCAGCCCCTATCGCGCGGCACACCCTTTCCGTTGAAGAGGCGGTAGCCCATGTCGGTGCAGCCCGTCGCCGAGCCTCGCTCACACGCCTGCTTGAAATACTCAAAGGCGCGTTGATCGCTGCGCGTCACGCCTCGTCCATAAGCATAGGCACGCGCCAAGGCCAAACAGGCTGACGCCTGTCCGCGCGTGCAAGCCACGTCGCGAGACACCTCCCCAGATTTTGTGCTTCCTGCCACACGGTGATGCTTGGGCGAGACCTCATCTGGAACCATTGGCACAGCGCAGCTCACACACGCGGTGACCAGCGTGATAGTCAGCAGATAGAGCACGGGCCTTTCGTGCCAAACCGCAAAATGTCGTGCAACGTGTGCTTTCATAGCCTGCTCTACTCGCTCCAAGGTCCCGAGGATCCTTCTTCGAAGAGTCCCGAGGATCCTTCTTCGAAGATCACCTGACCTTGCCTTAGCATCAATAGGACTTATCTTTTACCCATGCTTGGAACTATCCACTCACGAGCGGTCAGTCTCTACTCGCTGCTCATCATCCTCTGGGTCATCACCTCCTGGTTCCCATAGCTCCCTGAGCGCCACCGAGCGCGCATCGGCCCTCAAGTTGATCAAAACCTTGATCGCGAAGGGCGGCACGTAGCGCAGCGGGGATACGACGGCTATAGTGCCGTCTATGTGCTTCTTGCGCCTCTCTCTCGCATTTCTCCTGGTTACCCTCACGAGTTTTTTGGCCTTGGCCAAGAAAGAACCCTTGGTGGACGTCTCCGCCCTCGACAAGCGCTGGGTGATGGATATTCGCTACGCGACCACGAAGAACTTCACGGGCAAGGTGCTCTATCCGGCTGCACGCTGTCTGCTCCTCGCGTCCGTCGCGAAAAAGCTCCCCAAGGCCCAAGCCTATCTCGACAAACACGCCAAAGGCATGCGCCTGATGTTCAAGGACTGCTACAGGCCACTCTCGGCGCAAAAAAAGATGTGGGAGATCGTCAAGGGCACGCCCAAAGCACGCTACGTCGCGAACCCCAAGCGTGGCTCGATTCACAACTACGGCGCGGCCGTCGACCTCACCCTGGCCAACAAGATGGGTCATGAGCTGGACATGGGCACTCCCTTCCTCGGCAAGCTCACGCAAGCGCAGGTGGACAACCGGCGACTGTTGCGGCGCGCCATGGTGCACGCCGGCTTCAAACAACTCTCCATCGAGTGGTGGCATTTTGACGGCATCGTATGGCGTGCGCTGAAGGGAAGGTCCCCCAAGCGACGCCCGTGAGACGCCATAGACAATGCGACCGACAGACTTTGGGTCGAGGTTTGCCTCAGGTGCCCAGGCCATCGCCTCCTGCTTGGTGAGGGCGTCGTAATAGAAGTTGATGCCGCGGTGAGCAATCAGAAGTGTCGGCAGGAGACCAAGGACGAGTGGCATGGTAGCCCCAAGGCGTTGGCCATCCCGAGGGCCACACCAGCTGCCCCTGAAGACGCAACATGTCGCTCAAGTGCAGCATATTGGGCAACAGAAAGCTCACCCCCAACACCAGCAGCAGCGTGACTGTGATGCAGACGAACGCCAAGCGCAAGCGACGATGACGCCACAAAGCGTGGACCTCGGCAAGAACGGTCGCGTTAGCGCGTATATCCATCGCCTCGATGGACAAAGGAAAGTCAGATGTTGCAGTCCCCACGCCGCCCTCTTTACAGCTTGCGCCTTGTTTTTGTCTTAGCGAGCTTCTGCGCCATCAGCGGCTGCACCGAATCGCGCACAGGGTTCGATGTCTCGCTCGTGGTCGATGAAACGCTGAGCATC
>JAFCZD010000798.1 GCA_019314525.1 Deltaproteobacteria bacterium | reverse complement strand
GAGCAGGAGCTGCTCCTCGATCATTAGCTCGAGTTGTCGCAACAGCATGCGTTTGTCTTGGCGGTGGTGTTGCTTCAACAAGGCGGATTGCTCGTTGACGCGTCCGAGCAGCTGTGAGGCACGGATGGGGGTGTTGCCCACCTGAGCGAGGATTTCACCCGTGCCTTGAGTGAGTGGGTTCTTGGCGGTGCCCGCTTCGGAGTTCGTGGGGGCGGGGGAGGTGCAGCCGATGACCAGCAATAAGGGGAGGGGGAGTCTTTGGATGTGCATGGGAAGTCTTCGTGGGTTTTGGAAAGAGGCCTAGTTACTGTTGAAGGTGTTCTGGGCGCCACCCTCTTGGGCGTGGCCGCTCATGATCACGTCCATGTTGGTCTCGATGAGGTTGCTGAGAGAGGCCATGGGGGTGAAAGGCGCAGCTTTGAAGGCCACAGAATCGAGGATGATCGCGCCGTCGATGTCGGTGGTCTGGATGGCGTCATCCAGGTTGTCGCGGATGGTGACGCGATACGAGTAGCCGCCTGCGCCCAGACAGGTGTTTGTTACAGGATACCAGGTGCTGAAGGCAGCCGAGGGGTTGGCCAAGATGGCGTCCCAATCGCGCTTGTTGACGATCAGCGTCCGCTTGGCGGCCTGCAGGCCCCGTTCAGCACAGAAGAAGGCGCTCTTGCGCTGCAGGTGGCTGCCGGCTGCGCGCCGTGTGCTGACGCCCACCGTCAGGCTGTAGGCGGCGACGAACATCAACGAGGCGCCAATGATCAAGACAAAGGGCAGCGCTCCGCCGTGCTCACTGCGCTGTGTCGCCTTCGCCTCGACGGCTCGGGATTTCTTCTTGGGGGTCATTGGCGCACCGCCACGGTGGTGGAGAGGATCACACGGTAAAACCCGTCAGGGCCACGCGCTGCTCTGTCTTCGATGCGTGGTACCACCAACTTGGCGCCCTCCAGTTCGACACTCGAACGCGCGACGATAGTGATGCGGATGGCTCGCAGGTTTCCGAGGTTACAGATATCGACGGGGATGGTTTCTCCACTGACGTTGAAGACCCACTCATCGAGTCCGACGCCTGTGTTGTTTTCGACGCCGATGATACCATCGGGCACGCTGCCGTCTGCGCCATCGATGCCCAGGGCGATCTGCATGTCTTCAATGTCGATGGCGGTTGGTTCGCTGGTGCCTGTGACATCGTCTACCAGCAATGAATCTCGGCCGAGGAACATGCCCACATGGAAGAGCTGCCAGCGCACGCCGAGCATGGTGCGGCCCACGGCGATGGTGGCAGGCTCGGTGTAAGTCCCAGCTGTTTTTCCCATGCACACCGTGGGGGCGGGGGTGGTACACCCGGCATTTGTCGGGTCGCTGGAGAGCTTGAAGAGCACCGCGTTGTTGTAATCTGTAACCATCGCCCAGTCATCATTGCTCAGCGGCGGGAGAGAGCCGTTGGTGGTGTAGAAGTCGACCTGTGTTAGCCCAGGGGTCACCTCCACCGTCAGACCACCCCACGCCGAGCCCGTGGGGCTGATGATGCGCATCTTATCTGGCCCCCCTAATGTGTTGGTGACCTCGATGACGGGTACCAAGGTTCCAGCGGGTGCAACGATAGCTGGGTCCATGCCAAAGGGACGCGTCCCATACAGGTTTGGACATTGAGTTACGCCGGTGGGGAGGTTGGCGACATTATTGAGCGCAGCCACCCCAAAAGGCATGCCTGATTTGATGCCCGCCAGCTGCATGGAGAGGGCGTTGAGCGTCGAACGTGCAGAGTCGAGCAGCCCTGTGGTCATGGACTGCTTGCGGCTGCTCTGCTGTTGGCTCGAGAGCGCCATGAAGGTGCCTGTGGCCAGGATCGAAAAGAGCAAGAGCGAGATCATCAACTCAACCAAGGTGATGCCGCGCTCGTTATCGTTCTTTCGTATATGGCTCATGGGTTGCGTTCCGAGCTGTAGGCAGAGAGATGCTCGTAGGCGGCAGGCAGGCCCGTGAGGTTCGACATTTCGGGCGTCCGCTCCTCGACCTCGACAGAGAGCTGAAAGCCTCCAGCCAGGCTGCCGACGACGGTTTCGCTGACACGATAGGCCCAGGGACCATCGGCGTGGGTGTCGACGCAGGGGTTGACCGTGCCAACGATGGCCAGGTTGAAAGAGTAGCAGGTCCAGCTGACGGAGGCCGTCAGCGCGTCGTAGTGGGTGGTGTGAAAGTTTTCGACGTGTCGCTGGGCGAGGGTCACGGCGACGGAGGTTTGTTGCGCTTTGCGGTTGCCCTGCATCACGGCGACTTGCATCGCGAGGGTGCCCGAGAGCACAACGGTGATCAAGACCAGCGCTACCAGCATCTCCACCATGGTGAAGCCGCCTTCGTGTTCAAGTCCCTGGGCCTGTCGGGTGTGGACCTGTCGGGTCATTGGTTCACCATTGCCCCATGTTGTAGGCATAGCCCGTGGTGCCAAAGACGAGCACCTTGCCATGGTAGACGGAGCTGCGATCCCGCAAGAAGATCGTGAAGCCCGTCTTGACGCCTGCGTCATCGGCCACCGTTCCATCGGGGGTGAAGATAATATATTCGGGTAGGCTCCCGCCTGGGATGGCAACCTTTGCAGCCAATGCACTCACATCGACAGAGTGAACCAACGCGTCACCGCTGCCAATGACCTCCTCCACACCGTGGGAGGGATATAGCCAGCCACCGAGCTGCGGTCGATGGTGAAGGATTTGCCATCACTACGGAAGCTGACACAGACGACGGAGCGTGTATCTAGCGCGGTGTTGCGTGCTTGCCGCAGCGCGATCACCAGCCGCCGGCTGAAGAGGTCCATGGCCCCCTGGTTGTCTGTGCGCGCCAGGCCTTGGCCAATGGTCGCTGCCAGGATGCCGATGATGGCGATAGTCACCATCAACTCGATAAGTGTCAGCCCCGCTTCTCTTCGCTCTTGGTTTTGGAGTGCTTGCCCGCGCATGCCTAGAGCCCCTTGTTGATGATCCAGATCTTTCGTTTCTGGCTGTTGGCGCGCAGCTCGGTGTACGTGCCGCCCTGATTGTCCATATCCGCACGTGCCAGCACATAATACCAGGGTGCACCAGCTATCATGTTCATATCGCCGGCCCCCGCCGCACCGCTGAGGGCGCTGGTGTCGGCCATCACCTGATAGCTGAAAAACGTTTTGCCGCTATCGGGTTTGATCCGTGTGCCAAAGCAATTGGTCCAGGCGGCCACAGGTGTGCCCCAGTCGCGGGGTTCGAACCCTGCCGCCAAAGCGGGCTGCCATCCCGTGGCGGTGGTCGCATCGCAGTAGGTTCCCGTGCGCTCGAAATGCGCCTCCTGGGCCATCTGGATCCGTCCGATGGTCTCACGTGCGTCCACCAGGCGAGCGTTACGAATATATTTCGAATAGCCCACCATGGCCACAGTGGTGAGGATGGCGACGATAGCGACGGCGATCATCAGCTCGATCAAGGTGATGCCAGCTTCGGTGTCAGGACGAATGGTGCGCGTCATGGAAGAGTCTCCTCACTCGTGGACGGCCAGTATCGGACGCTTTTCGAGCGTGCGCTAATTCCTCAAGGTCGGCAACCAGAGTCGTAGCTTGCCAGTGATAAGGCCCGAGTCGCTATCCTGAGGTTTTGTGTCCCCCCCGTGCACGTTCGCACTGTTGTCTTGCACAGAGATGCCCCGCGCCGAGCTGGAGACCACACGGCCACCGCTGCTCACGCTGAGGCT
>JAFCZD010000225.1 GCA_019314525.1 Deltaproteobacteria bacterium | reverse complement strand
GGGCGAAAACTGGATGCATGAGTGGTATCTCGGCGCCGGCACCGCCACGATCTTCTACAACGGTGGCCCGAAGTCTTTTCACTATACCAACTGGTGGCCCTACATGGGTGCCGACATGTACGAAGAGAGCAACCGCCTCGTGGTGGACTATCGCAAAGTAGAGGCCATCAAAGACCCAGCGCGCGGGACTTCTTTCGGGAACTTCTACAAAGAGGGCAACGACGTTCACCCTCGCGTGCCTTACCTCTTCTGCACCTACACCCGTGGCGACATCAGCGATGGTTGCAACACCCGCGACTATGGCGCCGATCAGTGGGAGCGTATGAAGCAGCATGTGGATAATTGGGAGACCTACTATCCGCTGCGCTCTTTCACCCGCTACCGCTATGGCATGAGCCCAGAGAGCCATATCCGACGCAACTACCGTCGCATCTACCGCCGGCTGAAGGACTTCAACAACAGCTACGCCCTCTATCAGGGGCTCTTTCGCCAGTGGTTTGACGAGTCTATCGCCACTGGGTTCTTCACCGATGTGAACTACGGCTGGGCTTCTTATACCCTCGCCTTGAACGATGGCTTCAACATGGCCATGCGCACCTTGGCTATGCCTGATATCAAGGGCTATCAGAAGACCACCACGCCAGCGGGCCACAGCATTTATGGTGAGGCCGTTTTCGTGGAGAACCTCAAGACAGACCTTACCAACGGTCGTTATTTTTCCACCGCGTATCACAGCGGCGACTTTTCGGACGCTTGTGGTCTAACTTGGTGGGAGTGTCTGCACCATGTGGGCTTTTACACCGACAAGATCATGGCGCTCATGGCGCTCTCCGATTCCCGCACCTATTTCGTGGGTCAGGATACAGCCGAGGACGTGCGCACCTACCGCATCAGCTTCTTTGACAACTACACCACGCAGATGATCGACTTCATCGGCTCGGTGTTGGGAAGCACCTACGACGAGCATGCGCCCTTGTTCAACGCGTCGATGCAGAACGAGGCGTACAAGGTCGACAGCAAGGGCACCGTGTGGCGCTATGGCGTGGCGTGGCGTGATTACGCCGACAGGACGAAAGACCCTGTTCCTTCTTCTGGCACCCTGCCGGTGGAGCCGGCTACACGCTTCACCTTGCAGATGTACTTGATGGTCATCGGTATGACCAACCTGCAGACGAACTTTGACAATGAGTTCGTGGAGCGCTCTTTGATGTGGAAGGCTGGCAGCAGCACGGGTTGGGATATTGGCACCAACGCCAACGTCGACGGCACCGTGACCTTTGAGGATCCTCGTTCGGGCTACACCTATGTGGCGGCCAACTATCTCGACGGCCGCGGTATCGCTCAGAAGATGATCGCTCACGCCAATGCGCTGAAGGTTAGCACCAGCGACAAGGCTGAAGGCACCCTCTACGATTACCTCTCATTGATGGATATCCAGACCCGCCTCACCGAGCGTTATCGCGCCTGGGCGACGTGGGGCTGGAACCCCTTCAACCCCTAATTCAGGGTCTTTGAAGTGGGGGCCCGGTTTGACTCGTTGACATGGGCCCCCGCTTCCTTCTTCTCTTTCCTGCCCCTCTTCCTCTTGCTCTCCTCTTTTCTCCTCTTCTTCCTTTAAACGTTAGAACCTACGGGGATCATTAGAGATTTCTGTTGCACTTGTCGGTTTTTATTGACAAATGAGGTGGGCTCCTTCACAGTGCGCACTCGTTGGGCCCAAGACCACCCTGGACCCCAGAGATGGAGCCCGAGATGAATCAGCTCTACTTGGAGATCGACCGCAAGGCCGAGCTGGTCCGCGGTCGTTTGAGCGTTGACGAGAAGCTGGCCAAAGCATTTTCGGCGCGCCTCGACCAATCCTGGATATATCATGACAACGCCCTCGAGGGCGTCGTGCTCGCGTTTCACGAGCTGAACGCTGCCCTTGATGAGCGCATCGTCAGTGATAACTCACTCATCGCCACCTACGATGACGTGACGAACCACAAGATGGCCATCGAGTTCGTGCGCCAGTCAGCCATCAAGCGCAAGCCGGCGTTGGGCCTCGACTACCTGAAGAAGCTGCACCACATCCTCAGCCAAGAGCACTCGCCGCGGCCTGGCAAGGCGCCACCCAGACCGCCAGCAGGTCAGTATCGCAAAGACAACCCTCTGCATCGTATGTACTTCCACGAGATCGCGGCACCAGAGAAGATCTCCTATCAGATGCGGAAATTTGTTGGCTGGTTGACCTCTGACGAATCTAAGAAGATGCCCGTGGTCAAGCGTGCAGCTGTGGCGCAACATAAATTGATCTCGATCTTTCCCTGGCCACGACATTCGGGCAAGGTGGCGCGCTTGTTGATGAACGCCATCCTGATGCGCGAGGGTTTCGCACCCTCGATTGTTCATGCCATCGACCGCCAGCGCTATTATGAGGTGCTCAAGCAGTCCCCCGAGGCTCTGACGACGCTCGTGGCTGAGGCTCTCGACCGGACCCTGGGCTCGGCGGTCGCCTTCACCGATTCGCCGCCCGAAGATCTAGACCGCATTGCCTAGACTGTATCGTCTAGACTGTATCGTCTAGACTGTATCGTCTAGACTGTATCGTCTAGACCTTCGCGGCGAACCAGAAGAGACGAATCCGATGGATCACTTCGATTATCGCGGAGATGACCTCTTTTGCGAAGGTGTCTCGTTGGCGCGCATCGCGGAAGAGCTAGGCACCCCCACCTACGTCTACAGTCAAGCTACCTTGAAGCGGCACTATGGTGTCTTCGACAAGGCCCTCGCCGCTGTACCGCACCTGATCTGCTTTTCCGTCAAGGCCAACAGTAACGGCGCTGTGTTGCGGACGTTGGCTCGCATGGGGGCTGGTGCTGATATTGTGAGCGGTGGCGAGTTGATGCGTGCTCTACGGGCGGGCATTCCTGCTTCGCGCATTGTCTTTTCAGGGGTGGGCAAGCGAGAGGACGAGATCGCGGCGGCGCTGAAGCAGAAGATCTTGCTCTTCAATGTCGAGAGCACTTCCGAGCTTCGCACCATCGCCCGCGTGGCCGAAGAGCTGCAATGTAAGGCGCCTGTGGCGTTGCGCGTTAACCCCGACGTTGACCCTGGCACCCACCCCTATATCGCCACGGGCTTGCGCAAGAGCAAATTTGGTATTCCGCTGCACCACGCTCGGGAGGTCTACGAGCAGGCCCTTGGGTTTTCGTCTCTGGAGGTGCGCGGCATTGATTGTCATATTGGATCGCAGCTGACGAGCGTGGGACCCTTAGTGGAGTCCGTAGGCCATGTGGTGGAGTTGGCCCAAGACCTCCTCGCGCGGGGCGTGAACCTCTCCTATCTCGACATCGGGGGAGGGCTCGGTATTCGCTACTCTGATGAGACGCCCCCCACGCCAGACGACTATGGTGCTGCGGTGGTGACGTTGCTCAAGCAGTTTGGGCAGCTACCCTTGACGGTGATTACCGAGCCTGGGCGGGTCATCGCCGGCAATGCAGGGGTCCTCTTGACGCGAGTGCTCTATCGCAAAAGCAACGAGCAGAAGGAGTTCTTGGTGGTGGATGCGGCGATGAACGATCTCTTGCGACCCTCGCTCTACGGTTCGTTCCACGGCATTCAGCCTGTGCGTCGCCCAGGGGAGCGGGTGGAGCTCGAGCTGGTAGATGTGGTGGGCCCGGTGTGCGAGAGCGGCGATTTTCTCGCCCAAGAGCGCCCTATGCCGCCAGTGGCTGAAGGGGCGCTGCTCGCTGTAATGTCAGCCGGCGCCTATGGTTGGTCCATGAGCTCCAACTACAACTCTCGGCTGAGGGCGGCTGAGGTGCTCGTGAGTGAAGACCGCCACGCTCTTGTGCGATGCCGTGAGGAGGTGGCTGACCTTTGGCGGCATGAGCGCGACGCGCCCTGGCTATAGTGACGCGCCAGAAGCCCGCCCTCATAGATTCTTGGGTGGGTTCTGAACGGTTCATTATTCCCGCCGAGAAGGACTAGATATCCATCTCATAGAGGGTGCGCTCACCCTGAAACGTCCCGACCACTTTGACTTGGAAGCGCTTCTGGGGGAGCGTTTGCCAGGTCTCTTCACTGAGGACCAGCGCCGTGCGTGTGGGCTTGGTGGCCATCTCAGTGGCGCCCGATACAGGGGCTCCGACGGCGACATATTCGAGTCGCTCGCTATTGCCTACCACCCCAGCGATGACCGGGCCTGTGTCAAGGGCACAGCGTAATGAGAGATCTTGCGAGGCAGGCCAAAGTACGGAGAGGGCGAGGAACTCTTCGGCGATTTGGCGGGCGGCCGCTACGGCCCACACAGAGTCTCGATCCACTGTGCTGTGCATGCCAAAGAGGGCTAGAGCCCAGCCGCCGATCAACTTGACGACCGTTCCGCCGTTGGCGAAGACCTTCTCATAGAGCATATCGTAGAACTCATCGAGCACCCCAGCGAACTCCCCGGGCGCGACGCTGCCCCAGAGGGTGTCGAAGCTCTTCATGTCGCACACGAGGGCCGTGGCGCGGTGCTCCGCTAGGCCTGTGACGGTCTTGCCTTGTGCAGCGAAGAGTTGGTTCACGACCTCAGGTGGATGGAAGCGCTCAAGGTGCGCCCGCCGTTGCTGTTCTTGGGTGACGGATTCTTTGAGCTCAGCCCGTTCGATGCCGCTGGCCAGCAGGGCGGCGAGGGCGCTTACCATCTCCCCCTCGGCCTTGGTGAAGGGGATGGGTCCGGCGCGGTTGAGGTAGATCACGCCGCGGATCTCTCCCAGGAGCATCAACGGCGCAGCGACCACGACACGGATATTGTAGAGCGCGAGGCTTCGCCCGGGCTTGATACGGTCATCTGCGCCGGCGTCGGCGCTGATCACCGACGAGCGGTTGCGCATGACGAGCTCGAGGATGCCCCGGCTGATGGGGACTTCACCAGGATCGAGGGCGCCGCGATGCCTGATCACCACAGGCTTCATCTCGTCTTCGTTGTTGCCCATCAAGACGACCACGGTGTTGGCTTGGGCCTCGTCCATTACGAGATCGGCCACCAGCGCGATGAACGCGTCGAGGCTCTGTGCTTCGCCGAGCAACCGACTCACCTTGTACATCAGGAGCAGCGCATGGTAGTCGGCCGTGCGTGGCGCGATGGTCGCCGTGAGGGCCGCGTGCTCGCCAGTCTCGATGCGCTTTTCGCGCTCGAGGCGTTCTACCGCTTCGAGGATCTTCCCCGAGTCGCGGGGCAGCAGCTCAACCTCGCTCTCTTCTTTGGTGTCGGAGATGAACTGAATCGAGTTGGGGTTGAGGGGCTGCGACATCAAGGGAGTGCTGACAGCTTCATCATCGGTAGCCCGGGGATCGTGAGTGACCTCGTCCGGGAAATAGGGTGTGCTCTGATCGAGGATGAGGGGCAGCTCAGAGGTGTTACCCTTGGGCGCCTGTTGGACCTCAAGGTCGTGCATGCCAATGGTGATCTTGTCCCCTAAGGTGAGCGATCGGCGCAGAGTTGGCATGCGGTTGACCCGCGTGCCATAGGTTGAGCCGAGGTCAACCACCGTCAGCCGCCCTTGACGTAGGACAAACTTGGCGTGTCGTCGGGAGACACCACGTCCGCCCAAGACGACCCTGTTCTGGGGATCGCGCCCAACGCTGACTTCGCCCTCGTCGAGGTTGATCTCGCGGAGCGCACCGTCGGAGTTGGTGATTCTGAGTACGAAGCTCAATCTGATGACCTGCCTGTGAGAACAGAGCCAGGTTACGGCATTTGCTTGTTGTGAGCGAGTCTTATGAGCGGGTTGATCTCTTGCGGCACACAAGCCATGCAGCGCTAGCGAAGGTGGCCAACGCTATGGGGAGCCAAGCCGCGACGCTGGGGGCGATGATGCCGCTGCGTCCTGCAGAAAAGGATCCTGCGACGAGCACCCAAAAAAGAGCAGTCCAAAGCAAAGCCCAGGTGAGCTGTTTGCTTTGAGAGCGGGGGGGGCGCTGGAGCTGGCCAAAGAGCAGGAGCGCGGCCACCAGCGCGAGGAGGGGGTAAGTGTGACGCAGGTGCAAGACAAGGCGCTCAACGCGGTCGCTCCCTCCGAACATGGCAAGGGCGTGGATGCGACCCTCGAGCTGCCACGACGAGAGGGCCTCGGGGCGTGGCGCTGATTTGTGAGGGAGAAACCGGCGTGGAGGTTTCAACGATACCTTGGGTGCAGAAGACGAAAGCGGCTCGATCCCATCGTCAGTGAAGCGGAGAGAGCGCGGAGGCTGATCGCCTAGGGCACCCTCATGTCGTTCCATCACACGAGCATCATGGAGCAAAACTGAAAGGGTAGTTGTTCCATCGCGGTGGTACCACCCCGTAGGTTCGCGTCGCCACCGCCCCTGTGATAGTGGCCCCAGCAGTGGGGAAGGGCGGCGGTAAAGACGCAGCTCATCAGCCTTGGCCTCACAGGGGGGGGCCAAAGCTTCGAGGAGCAGAAGCATGACGCCGGTGGCAACGAGCCCCAGAAGCAGCAGGCAGCGCGCGAGGCGTAATGTGGAGAACCCAAGGCTGCGCAGCGCCTGGAGCTCTTGTTGGCGCTGCAGGCGGCCTATGGCCAGGGCTCCGCCGAGGAGCAGGGCAGCTGGCAGGAGCTGGGCTGCGATCAACGGCAGCCTCAGTAGGGCGGCGTGGAGAACTCGCTGCCAGCCGATCGTCAGCGCCAAGCGTCGCCCTTGATCGCCAAGATCGACGCTCAAATAGAGCAGACAGAGTAGAGCGAGCATGAGGGCGCTAGCGCGCGCGAGGCGAGCCAGCAGGTAACGCTCGAGCAGGGAGGGGATCACTCGCGGTGGGCTACTTGCAGGCCTCTTTGAGGGCCTCAACGCGGTCGGTTTGTTCCCAGGTGAAGGCGTCCCCTGTGCGTCCAAAGTGGCCGTAGGCCGACGTTTGGCTGTAAATGGGGCGCAGCAGCTTCAACTCCTCGATCAACGCGCGGGGCCGGCAATCAAAGACCTTGCGCACTGCCGCCGAGAGCTTGTCCTCGTGGACCTTGCTTGTGCCAAAGGTGTTGACAAAGATCGACACAGGCTCGGCGACGCCGATGGCATAAGCCAGCTGGACCTCTGCGGATGCTGCGATTTCGGCGGCGACGATATTTTTCGCGATATAACGCGCGTAATAGGCCGCAGAGCGGTCAACCTTGCTTGGGTCTTTTCCTGAAAAGGCGCCCCCGCCATGTCGGCCCCAGCCACCATAGGTGTCAACGATGATCTTGCGCCCGGTGAGGCCGGAATCACCCTGTGGGCCGCCGACTACAAAGCGCCCAGTGGGGTTGATGAAAAATTTGGTGTCCGCGTTGATCAGCGCTGCGGGCACCACAGGCTTGATGATCTCTTCCATGATGGCGTCGCGGAGCTGCTCATAGCCGATGTCCGCGGCGTGTTGGGAGGAGACGACTACCGCATCGACGCTCTGCACTTTGTTGTCTTCGTAGCGCACCGTCACCTGGCTTTTGCCATCGGGGCGTAGCCATTCGAGGGTCTTATCTTTACGTTTTCGTGCCAGCTCAGCGGTGAGCTGATGAGCGAGCATGATGGGCAGTGGCATCAGCTCAGTGGTTTGGTCACAGGCGAAGCCGAACATCATGCCTTGGTCGCCTGCGCCTTGCTCCTTGGTGTAGACGCCTTCGCCATCCACACCTTGTGCGATATCAGGGCTTTGGGCCTCCACCGCTGAGAGCACACCGCAGGTCTCGGCGTCAAAACCCATGGAGCTGTGCGTGTAGCCGATGTCGCGCACGGTGTTGCGTACGATCTCGGGGAGGTGCACATAAGTCTTGGTGGTGATCTCACCAGCGACGAGCACAAAGCCCGTTTTGACGGCGGTCTCACAGGCCACGCGACACTCGGGATCGTCTTTGATGATCGCGTCGAGGATGCCATCTGAGATCGCATCACAGATCTTATCGGGGTGACCCTCAGTTACAGACTCCGAAGTAAAAAGCATTTTTGACATAATCTTCTCCAGTGTTTTTTCTCACGGTGGCAAGGGCTATGAAGATGGCATTCCCACCACGAGAAGCACGGCTGGGCGCATTATTGGCAGGGGGGCAGGGGTTGTCAATTGCTGCCTTTTGTGCCGGTGTACGATTGCCCTGACACTCACCGGGGCAATTCCGCGACAGACTCGACTCCCAGGTTCGCGGAAATGGTGGGGCAAGGGCGGTGGCAGAAAATGCTTTGTGTTCATGGCGTCGTCCGGCCGTCTTGTGATAGCGTTAGGCGCCCAATTAACCCCAGCGAGTCGTGTTCAAATCATGATCAACTGCCCCAAATGCGGAACCCCAAACCCTGATAAACAAAACGCCTGCCTTGCCTGTGGTGCAGGGTTGGCCGCCGAGGTCTTTGCTGAGGCGATGGATCGTGCGACAGCTTCTGATCCTCAGCTCGCGGTGCCTCCGGCGCCTCAGGCCGAGGCGCCTCAGGCAGCAGCGCCCCAGGCAGCAGCGCCCCAGGCAGCAGCGCCCCAGGCAGCAGCGCCCCAGGCAGCAGCGCCCCAGGCAGCAGCGCCCCAGGCAGCAGCGCCCCAGGCAGCA
>JAFCZD010000797.1 GCA_019314525.1 Deltaproteobacteria bacterium | reverse complement strand
GCCGGGGAAGCTCTTGTGGTCGATGATCACCAGCCCCTCGGCCACCTCCAACACGCGGGTGGTGCGCACCTTCGTGCGCATGGTGTTTAGCTGGCAGCGCCGTCAGGCCAAGGCGATGGGTCTGTCGGATGTGCATGTCGGCAGCGTGACCTTCGCGCAGCGATTTGGCTCGCTGTTGCAACTCACCCCGCACGCACACACCTGGATCCCGGACGGGGTCTTTCTGTTGGCAAGAGCCTGACCCATCTCGGCTTGCCCACCGAAGCCCCCATCTGGCCTCGGCCCAGCACACGCTGCGTGCACGAAGCCGTGACTGACATGGATTGATGACGGGCTCCACGCCCCATTTCATCCGAACTCCTCCTCGACGCGTCTACACATCCAACTCTACACCCTCCAGCTCGGGGCAGCCCTCGCGACAACTAGGGTGCAGCCATGCGGTGACACGTCCGCTGAAACGCTCGGTTTCGATCTCTCGCTCGACTCCAATCCGTATGGTGTCTTTTTCGATCTTTTCTCCGCAGACGATGCACTTGGCGCGGCTGCTCTTGGCCTTCTCCACCATGGGGTACTCGCCCTGCTGAACCAGGCGGGCCGGCGGCGCTGTTTCTTCAGCGTCGGGTTTCTTTTCGCCGCTTGCACGTGCCTTGGGTGGGGGTAGGGCGCGCTCGAGATCCCAGAGCAGTTCGCTGAGCACCACGGGGTGCAGTTTTCCAATGGCGCGCGGGCTGCCGTTCCAATCCTGGGTGCTTCGGGCGGTCACCTCAGAGAGGCTTCCGCCGCCGCCGATGCTGGCGACGATGGTGCAGTCATCTCGTGAGAAGTAGCGTGCGTAGGATTCTGTGCCGCCCCCATCGCATTGCTCCCAGACGCGCCATTCGCCATCCGTGAGCATTCGATTCAACCGATCGTAGCCTCTGCGCCGCTCGTCGTAGCGCCGCAGCACATCGTCCTTCTTCTCTTTCGCCGCGAGCTGAAAGACAGGGCGATCTAGCTGAAGGAAGGGCTGCTTGATCTTCAGTTTCTCGAAGACATCGCGCCACTCTTCGAGTTCACTCTTGGCTTCCGCGGGATGTGCCACCCCAAAGACGTGCTTGGGTTTGAGTTGTATCGCTGTTCCCGTGGCGTCCACGAGCTTCCCATCAGACGTCACACGCAGGAGTTGTCTAAGGTGGCGCCCCTCGAACGCGCCCCAGAGCAGCATCGCTGCCAAGGGGCGTCGTGTTGGGTGGTCAACATAGTACTCGGCGAAGTCTGTTCGCGCGATACGGTGGCCCGAGAGTAGGAGGTCCTCCAAATGCAGTCGTTGAGCCTCTGTGACGTCTCCAGCGGGGGGGTGTGGGCATCCATGACGGTCCAAGAGTCGACCCATGGAGAGGTCGCGTTTCTCGGCGACGCGGATCAGCGCGCCGCGCGCCTCGTCTCGTCGAGGATGGTAGCCCTTGGTAGTCAGCATAAGCCGCTCAATCTCCATCAACGCGGCTGGACTGCCTATGCGTGAGAGCAACTCAATGCCCTGCACTGCGCGTTGGTGAGACCAGCCCTGGAGGCGCGCGCTCACAAAGGCGACACAGCGATTGCCGCCAAGGTATCCACCCACCTCGAGACCATAGCGCTGGGCGGATTTTTCGCCCTGTCGTTCCCATTGCTCAGCCAGGTCACAGCAGAAGGCATCCAGCGAGGTGGCTGTGTAGACCGTGGACATGGCTGCCACGAGGCCTAATGCGCGCTGTTTTCCGAGTTCGGCTTTGAGCCCGATCAACAGTTCGGTGACCGATGGCAGCGGCCCCTCCGTCGCCCTGGGCAGCGGTTGGAGGGGGGAGAGCCCCGTAGCCTCGAAGTCTGGTTTAAGTCGCTTCTGCTCGGCTATGCGCGCCACCGCTTCCGCCCAGGCGTCGTTCTCATCTCGAGCCAGCCTCGGGAAGGCCTCCAGGATCGCGTCGTTCGCTTGCCAGGCACCGGGCTCGCCAATATGCAGCACCTTGAGCGTTGGTGGCCCCCCATGCTTGAGGAGCACCTCGACGGCCTTCTCAGGTGGTGCGGTCAGCCTTTCGATGAAGAGCTGTTGCAGGAAGGTTGCCGATGGCGAGGAGAGCAGGGCGTTGAGCCCCTTGAGCAGCCCAGCATGGGTCCTGAAGCGGAGGCGTGCGGTGTGGATGAAGCCTCGTTCCCATTGCAGCGCGATCTCTTCCTTGGTCACGCTCGCTAACTTGCCCAGAAGATGTTTGCCATGCTCGGCGATCAACGCGTCAGCGCTGCGGCGCGCCTTGGTAGGCTTTCTTGCGGCCTCACCGCTGCCTGCATGTTGCAGGGCAATCAACTCACCGCGCACGTCGCCGCGAGCCTGCAGGAGATCGGCCAAGATGAGATAGCTATCGGGGGTGTCGGGGTCCTCTTCGATGGCTTTGTAGATCGCCTTTTCATTGGCCGTATCCGCGCGTGAGACCTTGGGCCGACTTGTCTTGCGCTTGGTCTCTTCAGCCCCCTCTCTCTGCGCGGCTTCGACCACACGTTCAGGCTCGAAGAGCGGCTTAGCGCGTGGGATGTTCACACGCACGGCCTCCAGGTGTTTCAAGGTGGCGCTGTCGAGGTCGCCGAGCACCGCTCGTGCTGCGTGGTGCAAGAACGCCTGGTGATAGGCGTTGTTTGGGTGTTCGCCTGCCTGTGTGGCGTAGGTGGCCAGGTGGCTAGCGCAGCGGGCTACCACCT
>JAFCZD010000796.1 GCA_019314525.1 Deltaproteobacteria bacterium | reverse complement strand
AGCTGCCAGCCGGCAGGGTTTCCGAGGCTGCTGGCGTCAGCCTCTATGAGCACGTTGTTTTGCGCGACGTTGGCGCTCGGCGCCAGCAGGCCGATGTCCGTTGCTGCAAAGCCGAGGGCGCCTTCGCTGCTGGCGATGATGGTGTTGTGTTGCACGCTCACACGAGCATAGGTGTTTTCGGTGCCCGTCAGCGCGCTCTTCCACCACGCGACACCGCCGCCACCTACCACGACGTTGTTGCTGATCTCCACGTCATGCGTCGACGCGGCCGCCAAGCCCCAGAAGTCGTAGGGCTCGCTGCCCATGAGGATGGCTGTGCCCGCACCACCATGTCGGCCGCGCACGACACGTACGAAGTTGCGGGAGACCTCCACGCCGAAGCTGTTGTCGAGGTAGATACCCACGTTGAAGGGGTTATCGACGATGTTGCCTTCCACCAGGGCGTTGGACGCGAAGAAAAGTCCGATGCCCTCTCCCCAGCAGTCTTCGATGCGGTTGTTGCGGATGACCACATCAGCGGTGTGGGGTTGCGAGGGCGTGTTGCGGTTCGGTGTGGTGCCCATGCAGGTGGGCCAACCGCCGTCGGGGAAATCGACGTTGTTTTCGTTGGTCAGCGCCAGGTCATGGAGGTGGTTGCCTTCCATGCGTAATGTCTTGCCGTTGAAGCGGGCTCCTGCGCCGTCCATATGGTGGATATGACAGTCGCGGATGGTGAGGTTGAGCACCACGGAGGCGTCGATTCCCTGACAATGGGATGCTCGGCAGTTGCGGACCTCTAAGCCTTGCACAACAACATGCTGGGCCTTACCTAAGCGGATCACCGCTGACCAATCCGCTGTCACGCCAGCTCCGTCGAAGATGGGTGTTTCGCCTTCAGCCGCGCGGATGACGAGGCGTTTGCTCGCCGTACCCGTAGCATTGAAGAAGGGCTGAGCCGGAAAGACACCACCACGCACGATGATGGTGCCACCCGTGGAAAAGCGTGTGGCCGCCTCTGCTAGGGTATTCAAGGGGTTCGCCATGGTCCCCGCAGCGCCGTCATTGCCGGTGGGAGCTACGAAGAGTTGCGCGGCCGGCTCATCAATGGGGTCAAGGCCAGGGCAGGTGGGGGCGTCGCGCTTGAGGTCGGTTGCTTGGTCATCATGAACATCCTGGATGGGGGCATCAAGGAGCAGGGCATCCAGGGTGTGGGCATCACGGAGCGGGGCATCATGCGGCATGACATCTGCTTCGCCATGCATCGCATCACGAGGGGGAGAGCTAGCATGATCTGCTTGCAGGGTGGCGCTGTTGCATGCCAGGAGGACCGAGGCGGTAAGCGCCATAAGGACAAGGGTTGGCTTCTTGAGGCGGTTCGGCAGAGGGGCCTCAGGAAGTGAGAGGCCGGCGTTCTCATCACGGTACATCGCTCAGTCTACCTGATCTCGGGGTCGAGATCATCACCACTTGGATGGGTGTGAGGTAGAGTTTCGTCGGCGACAAAGCTAGCGACGAGAGGGCGCCTGGCGTTGGATGTTCTTCAGCGCTTGCTTGGCGCGCCGATAGGTCTTGGAGCTCAAGCCGAGCTTATGGACGACGGTGTTTCGAGTCATTGGGTAGAGCATGGCGGCTTGTTTGGCCAAAGGCATAAACTCACTGCGATAGAATTTGTTTTGGGGCTGGCCAAAAAACTCCCTTGAAGCAGCCTTCTCGCGTGAGGTGCCACCCAAGCCGAGTACCATCATTTTCACCATGTTAAGAGCAACCCCATTAGACATGGGTGCGGCGAAATTTAGGGAATAGTCACGAGGAAGCTCCTGACCCCCTTGCGCAACCCCATGAAGATGTCTTTGGTCGCCTGGCGTCCAGCAGGATAGGTGGCGACACCAAGACCTGCAGGATATCCCTTGGGCCCGAACTCGAAAGATGTCTTGTTGTGGTGGACAGGGAAGCTCTGGTGAGTTGACTTCAACGTCACCACGCTGGGCTTCTTTCCGTCGCCGTCAGCCGCATATGACAATGCACCAAAGCTCAACAGGCTGATACATACAGCAGTGCTCACTAAATATTTCAGCATTGGAGTTTTCCTCACTGGTGCAGCGCACCCTATTCCCTAAGCAGGACGCGCGCCAAAGCCCCGCTGGCCGAATCGGCTTCTCTAATAGATTGATTGTTTTGAAGAAAATGGTGGAGTGCCAAAGGTACCGTTGGCTGGCCACACCTGGCTTGGCGGGTTGCCTTCTGGCGGCTGTGGTCATCACGTGGTCGTGGGCAAAGAGAGCGGCGACAACAACGATGAGGGTGTAAATCTTAGGGTCTGAATCTTACTACGAAGATGATTCTTAGGGATTGCATCGCCCTTCAGCGTCGCAAAAGCCCATGGTCTGCCTTCAACGCCAGCTCTGGATCACTCCATCATCACCCACAGCAATGTAGGTCCCCGCAACTTGGGTTATGCTGAAGAGTCCATCCCAGTGCAGGCGTGGACCGTCAGTTCGTGACCAGCCTTTGCCATCATAGCGCAGCACAAAGCCTGTGCTGTCGCCGATAGCGTAGACCTCACTGGCGCTGCTGCCAGCTATCCCACTGAGGCCCTCCGATTCGCCTGTGAGGACTGCTGCCCAGCGGGTTCCATCGAAGTGGGCGGTGTACCCTGAATTTCCCGTGAGCCAGACATCGTTCGGACCGCTGCCCCAAATGGCCGTGATCTGTGTGGAGTAGGGGGGAGGCA
>JAFCZD010000795.1 GCA_019314525.1 Deltaproteobacteria bacterium | reverse complement strand
CGAGAGCAGGCGGAGCTCGTTGAGGGTGTCGGCGGGGACAACTTGCGCTTCGTCAATGAGCAAGACGGGGCGGAAAAGCGTTGATTTGATGCTCTCGCGCCATTTGGTCCGCAATGACTTGAAGCCGCCGTACTTGTTGGCCGGGGTGAGGTTGACGCCGAAGAGGTCGCCCAACTCTCGGTAGAAGTCAGCCAGTGTGCTCTGAGGCCGCTCCATGACGCCAACGACGACGTCGCCGATCCTTTCGAGCCGCCCTGCGAGGAGCTGGAGGACTTTGGATTTACCCAGCCCGGGGTCTCCGCACATCAGGGCGAAGCCGCCGTCCATGACGAGGTTCTCGACGCGGAAAAAGAAGCTGTCGACCTGGGGCGGAGTCCAGAGTTCGTCGGTGGGGATGGCCGGCAGAAATGGATTGTATTTCAGCCCGTAGAGGGCCAAGAGGTCACGCTCACTCATGGTTGTCCTCCTCGTTGTCGTCGCAATCGACGACGGGAACTTCGTCTTTGGGAATGTAGGCCGGCGGCAGCCCGGTGGCGGCGAAGTCATTGAGATACTTGCGCATCAGCGGTGGGAGGGGGTCGGCGTCCTCTGGCGGCGATGCGAGGGACGGGTCGGTGGGAGTCTCGAAAGAGCGGCGGCGACTGTTGGCGTTGCGCGCCTTGTCGACGGGAAGGATGCGCACCAGCAGGTCGTCGGTTCGCTCGTCGACGACGTAGGCCCGCGAGAGGTCCCAGCTTTGGTAGCGAACATAAATCGAGTCGAGGAATCGTAAGTGAGAGGGCACCTCGAATCGCACGCCCTTGATCGCTACGGTGCCGTCGCTGCGGCGCTGGCGACGGCGCTCGCGGCGGGTGAATGCGAAGCGCATATCGGCAGAGTCAGGCGCCTTGCGTGCGACCGACCGTCCTTCGAGCATTCGCTCGAGAGGGCTCTGGCCGGTCTCTTCGTTGACCTCGCGGTTGTATTCCAGCTCGACCCAAGCGGCTGTCGCGCGATTGAGGAAGCTGAGCTCCAGCGGCTCGACCTTCTCGAGCATGGCCATCAAGCGGCCTTCGACGACCTGCCAGAAGGTTTCCTGCTTCCCGTTTTGGTAGGCCGAATAGCACAATGTGGGACGATGCTTGATGCCCAGGCGCTTGCCAGCATCGGTGATCTCCGCCGCTCGCATCGCCTTGCCGTTATCGTGCATTTCGGCCCGGGGCAGACCCCTTTTGTGGTAGGCCTGCCGCAGGCAGTGGCAGAGGTTTTCGGCGTTCTCGACGAGATACCACTGCATGTGGCAGCAGAGCCGGGAACGGTCGTCGAGCACGGCCAAGGCGACGGGCACGCAGAGTGAGCCATCGGGCAGCGCGACCTTGCGGTGGGCTTTGTGACCGTCGTAGTGCCACAGGGCGTGAACGTAGGAAACCTCGAAGGAGCGGACCTCGAGCTGCTCGAGCCGCTCGATGGCGTGGCGACGACCTTCGGTGATCTTCTTGGGGACCTTGAGCTTACGCCACCCCCGTTCGACCATCCGGCGACGGACCGTGGAATAGCTCGGCGCCTTCCCCAGGTCCGGCTTCTGCTCTGCCAGTGCCTCGACGTTGTCCGAGTGCAGCTTGTAGCTCCACCCCGGGTGGACGGCGTACTGGAGGCGCAACGCTTCGAGCAACTCGACGGTCATGGCCTTGTTCACCCCGACGTCGGAGCGGACCTTGCGCATCAAGGCGGTGACTGGATCGTCGGCCCCGAGGGCCGCGTAGTACCACCTCTCGATCGTCGAGATGCTGAAGTCGACCATCTCGCCGTTGGTCGGGTGCTTCCACAGCAGCCGCGACAGCTCCTCGAGCTTCATTCCCAACTCGCCCTGATCTGGCGGGCTGGCAAAGAGCGGCCCCACGACGGAGAACTTCAGCTCCGCCCACTTGCGGGGTCCTCGACCCCAGTTTTCCTCTCCCATGATGGGTTCCTCCTATCGAAACCCATCGTCGCTGACCCTCGAATTGCTGGGATCTTGGCATCTTCTGCGTGAGCCTCTCGTCCCTTCATTTACTGTGCTCCCACGCCTCTTCCCCGCCTGTCGCCAGCAGCTCGAGGCACCGAGTCAAGCCCCCCACCTTGTCCTCGCCGGCACCGTCGAGCACCTCGAGCAGCCCAGCCGGCAGGTCGTCGTCGCGAACAGTGGACGTCACCAAGCCGCGGATACGCTTCCACGTCGAGGTCGTGGAAAAGACCTCGGCGAAGTAGGTCATCCATCGCTTGTCCGTCTCCCAGGAGACGCCGAAAGTGGCCTTGAGCTTGGCCGCGCTGGCGCTCCCGAGTCGACGCTGGCGCATGGTCACGACGACCAGCACGATGGCGGCAAAATAGACTTTTCTCCCTAAAAACCGGCAGCTTGGCGGCATCTTTCGGTGCCGGCATCCCTCACGACCGCAGCACAGGCTCAGCCGAAGGCAGACCTCGTCGCCGAGCCCATCGGGACCACCGCGGGGCTTGCGCGGGTAATCGCTGCGATGGAGAGGGCCGCCGCAGTGCGGGCACCTGTTCTGCCGGCACTGCTCTGCGAGATCGACGTCGATGAGAAGGAGCGCCGGAAAGAACGTGGCCCACTGGGCTCGGTCGAGGTACATTTCTCCTGCCTTTACTGGGCAGGAGCCCCCTCAGTCCTTGTTCGCGCTTGGTGAGGGGGCTCCACTCCCGTCCCTCACATTCCGTGATCAAATCGGGCAGGA
>JAFCZD010000032.1 GCA_019314525.1 Deltaproteobacteria bacterium | reverse complement strand
CTTGTCGGGGTTGACGGTGACGTCAGCAAATTTGGCGCTCTGATGGGGGTTGTGGCAGTCGATGCAGCGCATAGAGTGCTTCTTGCCTTGGAAGAGCTCTTCGTATTGCTCATGGTGTTTGATCAGCCCACCGCTGGCGTCGATCTTTTCAACGCCCCCACGACGGTGACATTTGCCACAGGCCTCGGGCGAGCGGTCGATCTTGACCGCCACGAGGTATGGGTTTGCGGCGTGCTGAGCGCCAGGACCATGGCAGGCCTCACAACCCACGCCGCCCTCAGTAAAGGTGCCGTGGATGCCTTCAAGGCCGTCTTGCTTCTCGCAGCTGCCGTCGTCCTTGTCACAGGGGATCCAACCGGTCGCGTGGCGTGATAAGCAACCCAGGCTCCAGCTTTGCCAAGCTCGGTGTTGGCGAAGTTCCACTGGGTCTTGTCGGTCTCGGTGCCCGTGAGCAAGTACCCGTCTTTGTCGAGGTAGCGGGCTTTCCAGCCGAAGCCACCGATGACGTAGGTCACATCAGCCCAGGTGAGGCCGAGAGGGGGATCCGGCACGCCGCCTGTGACGGAATCGAAGGGGCGGGTGGGAGCTGTTGCGTTGACAACCTTGGTGATCTTCGAAGGGTGTCCGCTTTTGGCATGCTTGTCAGCGTGGTCTTGATGGCATTGGGCACAAGTGGCCGAGCCGACGTAACCAGGAGCCGTGGGAGTATGCACGTCTGGTGTGGGAGCCATATCTGGGAGCAGGCCTGTGTCAGGCGTTGGTCCCGAGTCAGGCGTTGGTCCAGGGATGGCACGGCAGTCGCTCACGCTACATTTGCCGTCCTTGTCCAAATCCTCGCTGTCGAGGTCACATGTTGCATTTTCGTTGATATCCCAGCACGCCAGGCCTGGAACTCCGCTGGCACCATCGTCGCCGCTACACCCCGTGAATCCAAATGCCAGCACCAACGCTAAGCCAACCCTATTCATAGACACACTGCACCTCCACCTTTTCTATGGAATTAAAGCCTACTGTATTGGTGGTGATTTAAAAGCCCAGTGTGTCCATGGGCGTTGTATAAAAGGTCAACTTTGAGAGAAGGGCAGAGTGAGCATGCCGAAAATGCCGACCTCCCGCAGACGCTGAGCTTTGGCGCTGTCCATGGTATTGTTTCAGTATGCTCAACACGTGATGGGGAGTGTTAGATGCGGTTGTTCAGTATGATCATGTGCCTCTTGGGATTGCTCATGAGCGCTTGCGCGCCGGATAACCCAGGGGTGCCCGCAGGTGATGGATCGCGTTTTCTTGTGGTAGATGGGGGGAATCGGGAGGGCATACTCTGGGGGGATGCGGAGGCTGATGGGGCTGTCTCAAAAGACACCACACACACGACAGACATCCTCAGCCCACAGGTTGACGCGAGCGCCGTAGATGCAGCAGCAGACGCTCAGTTGTCCGTGGATATGCAAGCCGACGTCAGGGTGGACAGCGTGGACAGCGTAGACAGCATAGACAGCGTGCAAGACGCGCCGGTCGCGGATTACGCGGCAGGGGAAACGCCCATGGACGCTTCAGAACGCGAAGGCGGGCGACACCACGCGCGGGATTAGCGCAATGCTCGACCAGGGGACTTAGCTGGCCTGACGGTAGACGGTGATCGCCGCGTCGGGGCAGACCAGCGAGCAATTCATGCAGCCGTTGCATGCCTCTTCGTTCACCATCACGGCATAGTGCAGCCCATAACTGTTGGTGTCCGAAGTCTTCAGTTCGAGCACATCCGTGGGGCAATGCAAAACGCAGAGGTTGCAGCCTTTGCAACCTTCAGTGTCAATTTCAACGTAGCCTTTACGGGCCATGGTACGACCTCCCAGTGTAAAAGTCTTGCCGGTTTAGGCGCCCGAACTCACCAGCGACATGCCAAGCTCGATAGCTTTTTCGTTGAGCGGGATCAGCTTGTGGTGCCTCTTGGGCAGGGTGTCCTCAAGGGCCACAATCAGCGACTCTTTTTTCACGATGTCCATGATGCCCACCAGGGCGCCGAGGACGAGCATATTCATCACTTTGACGTTCTTCAGCTCGTTGGACGCCTTTTCGATGGCGGGTAGCGCGTGCACGTTGATGTCAGTGCGCGTGGGGGGCTCTTTGATCGTGCTGCTCTCCCAGATCAACACGCCACCAGGTTTCACCACTGATTCGAATTTATGCAGCGAGGGCAGGTTCAAGACCACCGCCACGTCGAACATCGACCCTACGGGGGAGGCGATGCGCTCGTCGCTGATATTGACCACACAGTTCGCGGTGCCACCCCGCATCTCGGGGCCATAAGAGGGCATCCAGCTGATCTCGCGCCCTTCTTTCATCGCCGCGTAAGCCAAGAGCTTGCCCATGGAGAGCACGCCTTGACCGCCAAAGCCAGCAAAGACCATCTCTTGCAGCATTGTGCTTCTCCTTTAGGCCTCGGCCTTTTTTTCTTTCTTGGTTACGTCCTTGAAGACGCCCAAGGGGAAGTAGGGCAGCATCTTGTCTTCGATCCAGGTGACAGACTCCTCGGGTGTACACTTCCACCCCGAGGGGCAGTTGGAGGCGACCTCAATGAAGGTCGTGCCCAGGCCTTTCATCTGCATCTCGAAGGCCTTCTTGATCGCGCGCTTGCAGCGGCGCGTCTCGGCGGGGTTGGTACATGTCACCCGCTGCGAATAGGCCACACCTTCAAAGTTAGCCACCATCTCTGCCATCCTCAGCGGATAGCCCACCTTGGCCACGTCGCGTCCATAGGGAGAGGTGGAGGTGCGCTGACCTTCGAGCGTCGTGGGTGCCATTTGGCCCCCCGTCATGCCGTAGATGCCGTTGTTGATGAAGATGAAGGTAAAGTTCTCACCACGGTTACACGCGTGGATGGTCTCGGCCGTGCCGATGGCCGCCAGGTCACCGTCTCCTTGGTAGGAGAAGACGAGCTTGTCTGGAAGCATGCGCTTAACGCCTGTAGCCACTGCAGCTGCGCGGCCATGGGCGGCCTCCTGCATGTCGATGTTCATATACTCATAGGCGAAGACCGAGCAGCCTACGGGGCAAACTCCTACGATCTTGTCCTGGATCTCCATCTCCTCTACCAACTCCATCATCAGCTTGTGCACCGTGGAGTGAAAGCACCCAGGACAATAATGCATGCGCTTGTCGAGGAGGGTCGACGGGCGCTTGGCGACTACCTTGTATCCTTCTCTTGCCGTCATCGTCTCGCTCCTGCCTTACAGCTGCGCCTTGATGGCGTTGATGATTTCTTCTGGTGTGGGGATGATCCCGCCGGTGCGTCCATAGAAGTGCACGGGCTTGCGTCCTTCGACGGCGAGGCGTACGTCCTCCACCATCTGCCCTGCGCTCATCTCCACCGACATGAAGAGCTTCACACGGCTCTCATCGGCCAACTCACTGATGGCAGCTGTTGGGTAGGGCCACAGGGTCTGTGGCCTCAAGAGGCCAACCTTCATGCCATTGTCGCGGCCGAGATCGACCACTTTGCGGCAGACCCGAGAGGTGACGCCATAGGCCACTAGGACTACTTCCGCGTCATCGAGGTTGTAACCCTCGTAGCGCACTTCATTTTCCGAGATGGCCTTGTATTTGGCCTGCAGCTCATTATTCACCGCTTCCATCTCTTCGCTCTCGATGTAGAGCGAGGTGATGGCGTTGCGTTCACGGTCCTGCGGCTTGCCCGTGGTCGCCCAGGGCTTGTTGGGCTTGTACGCGATGGGTGGTGGGAGGACCACCTTCTCCATCATCTGTCCGATGGAACCATCGGTGAGCACCAAAGCTGGCGTACGGTATTGGTCGGCTAACTCGAAGCCCAAGATGCAGTAGTCGACCATCTCTTGCACCGAGTTAGGTGCCAGCACGATCAAGCGATAGTCGCCGTGGCCGCCGCCCTTGACGGCCTGGAAATAATCGCCCTGGCTCGCCTGGATGGTGCCCAGACCGGGGCCCCCTCGCGCCACGTTGACAAAGAGACAGGGTAGCTGCGCACAGGCAATGTACGAGACCCCCTCCTGCATCAACGAAAAACCGGGTGATGAGGTTGATGTCATCACCCGCGCACCTGCTGCTGCACCCCCATAGACCATGTTGGCCGAGGCCACCTCGCTCTCGGCCTGCAAGAGCACATAATCGTGCTTGGGTTCTTCTATCGCCAGATATTCGACAATTTCGGACTGGGGAGTGATGGGGTAGCCGAAATACCCCTGGAGGCCGGCACGAATCGCCGCTTCGGCGATGGCCTCGTTGCCTTTCATGAACCTTACATCTGCGCTCATTGCGGCTCCTCGCACCATATATATGGCGTATGGGTTTCGGAGGCACACTTGCGCGGATAACGGAGACTTACAACGAGAAGCTACGTACTTTTTTATCTCTTTTGTTAAATCAATTTGCCGCAGTGCATTATGGCTTCATCGGAAGGGACTATGGGGCTGGTAGAACTATCTCAATCTCCACACGGTCCTTGACCTTCAGCGCGCCTAACATCGCGGAAAAAGGCTTAATTCCCCAGCGAGAGGGTACCAAACTTACCTTGGAGTGCAAACGATCTCCAACACGCTCTACCAACGCCCTCAAGGGCAGTGTTTTGGCGCCGAGTTGCAACTCACCCGTCACATGAAACTGCCGATCTCCGGCGCTCTCCTCGGCGTTGCCCGTGAAGCGAATCTCGGGATAAACGCCGCTGCGCAGCACGTCCTTATGCATATTGTCGAGGATGTCCCGTTTGTCCTTCTTGCTCAGGGTCTTTTCGCGCAACTCCCCACGCTTCATGGCGCCGTCAACCTGTAGTTGGGATACGGGGATTGTGAGTTCGATTTGTGTTTCGTCCATCTCGAGGGAGAACTTGGCCACAGAGAGGCGTAGGTCGTGGGCCACCTTAGAGAGCAACCCGTGTTTGAAGGTGAAGATGTGCAGGGTCCCGCCGTGTGAGGTTGTCATGGTGCTCTTTTACGCTTGTCATTCCAGAAGAGCACCATCTTTGGGGCCTCTTGGGCCAAGCGCTCCAGGACCTCGGGTAGCACCACCCGATAGTCGCGCTCATGATCGTAGGGCGCGGCGACAATACCCAGCTGCCCCGAGCTCAGCTTCTCAGCGACCTCGGTGTTGGTATGAAAACGGCAAATTCGTCCACTCAAGCCCACAAAATGAAAGACCTGGTCATCACCTCGGGTCTTGCGCCAGACATGCCCCTCGATGATATCCCTTAGGCGTGCCTGGGACGCAGTACGCGCTCGCTCTGCGTTGAGGGCCTCCTGCTGAGCGCGCACTTTGCCAGCCTCCTCCTCGCGCTTGGCTTCGAAGGCTTCCTTGCGCTGGCGCTCCTTCTCCAGAGTTTCGTCGTGGCCCTTGCGGCCCTTTTTCTTCTTCTTTCGCACCTCTGTACGCGATTTACGCGCCTCCGCCTTGGAGACAGCGCCAGCTTTGAGCAGTTTGTCACGTAGGCTCTGCATGCGCGGAGCATAGCTCACCCGCAGGCTCGAGAAAGGCAAAAAATTTGCTCACCACCGACACATCCTACAATGTAGGCATAGAAGGTACATGCACACACTTCTATCCACACACTCGGAGGTCGCCATGCACGTCGAGCGCCGCACCAAACGCAGCACTTTCACCAGTTGGGCGCTACGTTACTACCTCGCGTCCGTCGCTCGTCGTAATCAGGTCGTGGCCATGGTGGTCGCCGACACGGCGGGGCTGCTGGTTGCAGGCTCCATGCGCGGCCCCGAAGCTGAAGAGCTCGCCGCCGTTACGCCCCTGCTGATGCGAGAAGCGAGCGATGGCCGCACCTTGGTTCAGCGTCACGACTTGCCCATGAGCATCGAGCGCGTTCCTGTGGAAGGTGAGTCTGTCTACCTTTGTGCGGTAGGGGATACGAGCCGATGTAGCTCCAGCCTCGACGAGGCGCGTAAAGGGGTGGAGCGCATCCTCGCGACGCAATAGAGGCAGCTCTAGTGGCCTGGATTCCCATCTTCATGGGACCGCCGACGTTGTCTACTCGCGCAAGCTTGGTAGATCCTGCACCCACAAAAGCTCCGTGGTGAGGCTCACCGCGTCCACTTTGCCGATCTCTACCCAACGACAGATATAATACATATAGCCTGTGGGCGCCTTTGGGTTGGCCAACTCTTGAAAGTGGGCGGTGAGGTATGCCTTGGAGAACGACGGCCCATAGACCTCGGCATATTGCGAGAGGATCGGCTTGCACGCGTTGGTGGCAAAATTCCACATCTCTGTCTGCTTGCCGATGGTCTTGTAGTAGGAGAGCGTCTCGCGGATCGTGTCGCGCTCTACGTTGTAGAGCGAGCGATTGCTGTACACCCACTCTGCCGTGAGCGCTTCGTACATATACTGTTTCGCGCCCTGGCTCACGGTGAGGAAACGATAGAAGAGCTTCTCGTAAGTCGCTTTCGCCGACGCGGGTGTCGACGCTTGAAACCAGGTCTGTACCAGCTCTTGTTGCCCTGAGGAGAGGTTCTCCCAGGGCGCTACATGGATGATGTCATCGCCCAAATTACCGCTGAAGATATGCCCTTCGAAGGAGACGTTGATGCGTTCGCGATCGATCACCTTGGCGATGCTCAAGTCTGTACGTGACTCCACTTGGGCGTTGAAGCCGCGCAGCTCGTCGAGCACGATCTCCACCACGCTCTTTTCATGGGGGTCGAGATCTTCAAAGGTCGGTCGATCTCGGGTGACCCGAAAATCACAGCCCCCCGCAACCCAGGCGAGCAGCAGGATGACGGGGATCCAGCCTCGCTCAGAACGTGAGGGCGACATAGCCAGGTATCTCCAGACGGTCGACGATCCCGATCTGCTGCACCGATTTGACATCGATCAACTCCGGGCCTGAGATGCGGGTGATGTTGAAGAGGTGGTAACGCGCCCGTACGCCGAGAGCGAGCCAATGAAAGATGCGCCACTCCAAGCCCATGCCTGCTGAGAAGCCAAGGGACCAGGAGCCCTCCTGTAACATGGGCGCGGTGTAGTAGAAGCCGATGCCCGTGTCGAGGATCACCGCGAAGGCAGCCCCGGGCCTCGTGAGTTCAATTTGTGGTGCGAGGGAGAGGCTGCCCCCACCAAAGGCGACATGGCCCGCTTCGCCGAGATCTCCGCCAAAGGGGTTGTAGGCGGCCGCGAGCTGGGCCTCCACCGAGAAGCGTCGGTAAATCCGCATTCCCAGGGCAAGTGTGGCCGCGACGCCGGTGTTTATGTCAGGGTCCACCACGAGGGAGGACATGCCAGCACCCAGTCGCACCCAGAAGGCTGGCGCATCCGTGTCTGGCGCATCCGTGTCTGGCGTCGCAGATGGCGCTCGCTGCAGGGTGATCCCAGGTTCATCGAGCACGTCGCGCATGCCGGGCTCATCTGCGGCATGGGCAGTGGTGCCAAAGAGAAGCACCCCCAACAAGGCTCCGAACCAAAGCCATCGTGGTGAGAGTCGAACGTTCCTCCTGATGCTGGCGAAGATCATCAGAAGAAGTGTAGCAAATAGGAGGCCACCCGGCCCCTATGTAAAAACTCGGGGTTAGCGCAAGGTTAGCGTCGAGGGTTGTGTCGGGGATGTGCCAAGGCGTCGGTTTTCTAACGCGATAGGGGATGTCGCCTCAGATTTGTGCTTCAGCGAGCACATAGTGCACGTTGGAGTCATCGACGATCTTCAGCGTCTTTTTGCTCTTTGCCGTGGGCATCATATGCCGCAAGGAGGAGAAGCGGCTGCGCTCGGTGACGAAGTAGAACTTCTTTCCAACGCGCTCCTTGAGCCATTTCTTGATCTTCTTGTTGTCCAAGCTCTTGGAGACGACCACCTGCGCGGCGGTGTGCCAGGTTTCACCGCGCCAGTTGAATTGCCAGGCGATGAGCTCCTCCTCGGGGCCCTTGCGCAGCTTGTAATAGGTCTTGAGCACGTATTTTTGGCTCCAATGGGGGGCGCATTTGACCTGGTGCCAATTGAGCACATAGCCCCCCACGAGGATTGACGTGGCGACGAGGCCCCAGATGGCGTATTTGCGCAGCTTCGGCCCAATGATCGCCAACATCAAAGCGCCGAAGATCAACGTGTAGATGAGAATGGGCGTCCCTTCGGGGACCCCACGCGCCCAGTTGCCGTTGTAGAGGTAGGTGTACATCCAGACCCAATGGGCTGGCTGCTTCACCATATCGATGCCCACCACCGTGAGGGTCACGACTGCCACCAGCAATGCGGGCCCAACGGCACCTGCCTTCTTTTTCAGCAGGTCGTCAAGGTAGATGCCGATGAGGATCGCCGCAGGGGGGATCGCCGGCAAAATGTAGTGATGGTATTTGGTAACCGTCAACGTAAAGAGCAGCATCACCCCTGTGAACCAGAAGGCGATGAAGAGGCGTGCGCGGTCCTCGGGGCTGCGCTCCTTTCGGGGGCCGATCTTTGCCACTCGGATCAACGCCGCCGGCAGGAAAGCCACCCAGGGGAAGAGCCCATAGCCCAACTGCTGGATGTAGTAGTCCCATGTGCCCTTGGCTTGCTTCTGCTCTCCCACCGTGAGGCGCCGGAGTTGCTCGGTGCCAAAGAGTTCGTTCCACCAGGAGCGGCCATAGCGCAGCAACATGCCGTGAAACCATGGTGCGAAGACCGTGAGCGCCAGCAGGATGCCACGCCCGAGGGCGGCATCGAGGAGCAAGCGCCACTCTCGGCTCGCGAGGATATAAACGAGGATCAGCAGCCCTGGTTGCAGGGCCGCTATGAGGCCCTTGGACCAACCCGCCATGGCGACAGCCATATAGAAGATATAGAGGTAGACCTCGTTGCGTGTACGGGTCTTTCGCGACATCCAGATGAAGAGCAGGGAGAAGGCGATGTAGATGATCATCACCACGCCTGCGCTCACCGTTGCGCCCCCGACTTTGAAAGGCAGAGGCACTCGGGAGAGACCATCGATGACTGCACGCAGTTGCAGCGCCATCACCAGCGTGAACGCAGCGAGGAAGCCGTAATAGGCTTTGGAGTGCGGCCAATCGAGGGTCCAGCGCCCGATCTTCAGCTGCTTGCGGCGGGTCAATTCCTCACGATGGCCGAAGATCCCGAGGACAAAGAAGGCTAAGCCCCCTGACATCAAGCCCACATAGGGCATATCCGTCATGGCCTGCCGGCCGATCATGAAATACATGGGCGCCGTGGCCAGGACCACGCCGGTGAAAAAACCAGCGCGGCGACCAAAGAGCCGTGTGACCATCAAGTAGATGGCAAAGATGCCAAAGAACGCACACAAAAAGAAGGGCAGGCGCACCGCCCACTCCACAGATCCCGTGGTGATGTATTCCCCCGGATCGTGGTTGCTCCCGCTCGCGCGCGCCCCTCGCAGGGTTATCTTGTCCTGAAACCCGAGGACCTTGAGGCTCAAGCCTGAGAGCCAGAAGCTGCCCACGGGCTTGGACCAGAAGCGCCGCTCGGAGTAACCCTCTGGACCCGTCCCATTATGCCAATGGGTGTCCAGCCAATCGTCCCGCTCCATGAACTGCCGGGCCACTTCGGTGTAATGGGTCTCCCAGGGGTCGTACATCCCATAGGAGCCCATCACCGGCACGAAGATGCCGACGACGATGGCGGCGATCAGAAGGCTGACACGCCAATCCGTTGAGTGCATCTGCACCCGGCCCAACTCTGGGGCCGCCTGGGCGGTTTCATTCACTGGTTGACTGCTCTCGTCCGTTTGCTTGGGCATCGCTCTCACACGTGAAAAAAGCCGCCGGACCATAGCACAAGCCCCCGGAATGTGAAGGTCTCCCAGAAGCAGAGCTTCCTTCGATATTTGGAGGCAGAAACATTGGATATTATGACCAAGACACTGAAAACACGTTGGTGTGCGGGTGTATTTCTCGGCCCAGATCTTGCGAAGGCTCTTGGGTGGAGGTTTTAGGGATGCAGAGTGTCTTTGCGAGGTGCATTTTGGGCACGGCTCTCATCTTGGCGATTCCTTTCGCCCCAAGGTCTGTGCATGCCGAGACACCTGCCTACGAGGTGATCTCCAAAGAGCAATTTTCACAGGCCCGTGCACAGGCGCGGCGTGAGGCGAAAGATAAGTTCGCCATGGCGGAGAGCAACTCGGCGCAGCTCGGGTTCAGCAAGGAAGAAGTCCAGCGGGCCAACCAGCCTGCGATGCATCTTCACGGGTCTATCGAAACAGTCCTGGAAAATGGCGTTCGCCTGCGCATGCGCTGGGATCGCTTTGGGTACGCCGAAAATCCCCTGGCCAACCTGAAGAAGGTGGACGCTACGCTCTTTCAAACCAACAAGGGCGGCAGCCGAGCCGATTGGACCGTCTTTCCGGACGAGGTCAAGGCTCTCGCACTGGAAATGGATGACAAGCTCGCGCTCTGGGGTGATGCCATCGAAGGTCGGTTCATCCGTGGTGCCAAGCTCGGCGTGGGCATACCCGAGGTGATTGGCATGACAAGCTGGGCGTCGTCCAAGACGAGCGCACGCTTCAAAAAGGGGATGATCATCGATCCTTCCACCTTCAGCATCAAGGACATGAATCGGGTCGCCAAGGCAGTGATAAAGAGCTACGTGCGAGCAGGCGGTCGACCGGGACCAGGGTTCGACGTGCTCGCCGGCGACATGAACATCAAGTTCCCGCAGCTCGCTGAGATGGCGCGAACGTTTAGCAAGATCCTACGCAGACAGGCCAAGGCACTGAAGCGACGGCTCACCATCGGGGTTAGCGGATTGGCCCACAAAGATGGAGACCCGTCGGGTGGCATCGAGTTTCGCAAAGTGTCCACGGGCTATGGTGTGTGGGTCGCCGCCAAGCTTGAGGCCAAGCGCAGTGGCTTGCCCTTGAGTGGCGCTACAGTCGCCACAGAAGGCTATGGGGAGGTGGGCCGTGGATTCGTCAAAGCGGCCCTCAACGATGGATCCAAGATCATTGCATTGGCCGAAGTCGCAAGAAAGGGCGGGCATCGTGCGCCGGGTGTATTTTTGCACCCAGCCGCTCGTCGGCAAGGCAGAGAACCGTTGGCAAGGGTTAAAGCCCGCGTCGCAAAGCTCAGCGCTGCCGAGTCTCGAGCGTGGGTGCAAGCTATCGAGGCCTTCCAGGCTACGGGGCAGGACCTGGACGGCTACGTCGGAAGGGTCAACACGGGCGAGGGCCAGCGGACGATGCTCCTGCGGGATTGCTTTGTGGCCAACGCTCGCATCTCACAAATCGACCTGGTGGACATCGTGGGAGTAAACGCCCGAGGTGGAAGCATTAACCCTAAGACCATCCCTGAGTTTGCCCGTCGTCCAACCTTCAGCGGGAAGAAGAAGATCGTGACTGAAGGGGCAAACCTCGCGGCGAGCCTCGAGGGCGCGTCCATGATTAGCAAGAGGTACAGCGACGCGCTCAAGGTCGTGCACACGCGACCCGTCATCACCTTCCTCCACGGCATCTTTGCCAACGGTGGTGGGGTCTTCACGTCCGACCTGCAAATCGTGCAGAACCTCTTCGACGAGATGGTCGCCAGTCCTATTGCTCAAGAGGCCCTCGAGACCGTGATGGGTCGCATCTACAAAGAGGTCGTGAAGCTGCAGGCAGAGGAGAAAGTCTCCACGCGCAAGGCCATCGCGTTGCTCGCCAACAAACGGCGCATGTTGCGGGCCTTGAACCGCCCTGGCGCCCCCGCCAACAACCTCGACGAGTTGGTGATCAGCCTAGAGCAACGCAAGAAACGCCCAGACGCCGTGAAGACCTACGCTGAAGCGGTGCTCAAAGAATATGGACTGGGAAAACGCCTTCGCAAAGGCAAGGGGCCACAGCGACGAGCCTGGACGCTGGCGAAGCGCCCGGCCAGTAGACTAACGCAAAGGGCAAAGCTGCAAGTGAGGGGAGCTGGAAGGGGGAGGTAGCCGAAGGCTTGGAGGGTCAGACGCTTCTTGTGTGGGGCGTCTCACGATCATTGAGCAGCTGAACGCCCGCGATGATCGACCAGATCCACGCAGCGATCACGGGCACCACCGCGAGTACTTTGCTGAAGCCTGGCAGCATAAAGAGGAAGATCAGCCCCAAAAAGAGCAGGCCGAGCATCGCTAAGCCAATCATCTTCCCGCAGACCAGCGAACCAACGCCAGGGATGATGGCATTCAGCACGAGGCCATTGACGGACTGAGCTTTGGCGGGTGCTGCAGACGGTGATTGTGAAAGCACAGGTGCCGGTGGCAGATCTGCTGGATTGTGTACTCCAGGAGGCCCCTGGTTGTTGCCTTGTTCAGATTCGGGGCTCGGCACAGCGCCAGGCACTGGGCGGTTGGGCATGACGTAGATCGTATCGCCCGTTTGAGCATCCGTCTGTTGGGTGAGCACCCCGTTGAGCTCAAGAGAGAGCATATGCTCTTGAGCTTCCTCGATCGGGATGTCGAGGTTGTAGGCAATATTTGGCACCGTGATCACAACATTGCTTTGGTTGACCAAGGTAAGGAATCTCTTATCGAATTCGGATTTTTCCATCTCTTCACCTCTTGCGGGTCAAAGTTAGCATCGCTCATTGGGAAGGGCAAACTCAGGTGGGCAAAGCCCTTAGAAGAAACTGACGCCCTTCGTTGTACCCCTCAAAGCTGACATACCTTCCTTTACTTGGTTGCTCGCCATAACCTAAGACCCCCTCGTCTCTCGTCAAGTGTCAGTCGGCCAAAGGCTGGCTAACCTCTCCGAGCAACCTCCACAGCATTGATGAAGATGCGTAAGCCTGCCCCCTCGTCTGTCTCGCCAGACCGGCGCCAGAGCGGGTGGTTCTCGCGATAGAGAAAGGCCTCGGGATGCGGCATCAGCCCCAAGAGCCGCCCTGTGGTGTCACAGAGCCCTGCAGCTGCCTGAAAGGAACCATTGGGGTTCTGGGGGAAACGCTGTGTGGCTTTGCCCGTCTCGGGATCCGCATAACGCAGTGGAATCAGGTGCTTGTTTACCACATGTTGCTCTGCCTGCTCGGCGACGATGAGGCGTCCTTCACCATGCCGTACGGGCACCTCGAGACGTTCCATGCCTCGGGTGTACACACACGGGGAGTTGGGATCCACCATGAGCGTGACCCAGCCATCGTAGAATCGCCCATGAGCGTTGTCCACGAGGCTCGCGCTGGGCTTAGCGAGGAGTTTGTTTGACGAGAGCCCACCCGGCAAGAGTCCAAGGCGCACCATCGTTTGAAAACCATTACAGATACCGATGACCAAGCCCCCATCGGCGACGAAGCGTGAGAGGGGCTCGGCGAGGCGCGCACGTAGCCGATTGGCGAGGACTCGGCCAGCGCCGAGGTGGTCGCCAAAGGAAAAGCCTCCGGCCAAGGCGAGGATCTGTGCTCTTGCCAGAAGGCCAGGCTGCTGCACGAGATCGTTGAGGTGCAAAGGCTGGACGTTGCCACCCGCGCGGCGAAATGCCTCAGCGGTTTCAGCCTCGCAGTTAATGCCAAAGCCAGTTGGGATGATCACTGTGGGCGCTTTAGAGGTCACGGAAGGGCTCCTCGTAGCGCTCTTTGAGGGCGCTCACTGCTACCTGAGCGACACATTCACTCTCGGCACGAAGCACCACATATTGCTCGCTGGTCATCATGCCAATCCTTGCGGCAGGGACACCTGCTTGAGCAGCCAAAGCCACCACTTGATCCACAGCCTCGGTTTCGATGCTCAAGAGGAAACGTCCGCTCGATTCGGCGAAGAGCTTGCGTCGCCACCCTAAGCCATCAGCGGCGGGCAGGGCGTCAAGGTCGATCTCGACGCCCGTGTTTGCAGCGAGAGAGAGGGTGAGCGCGGCGAGAGCCAGGCCTCCAGCGTGAGGTGCATGGCAGGCGTGGGCGAGCCCTGTGGCTAGGATGGTCTCCACCACTTTACAGGTGGCGCGGCTCGACGCTCCGGAGGTTCTGGGAGCAGGCGCCATCCAACCCTGGCCATCCCTTTCATGGAGGAGGGCGAGGGCCGAGGATCCGCCGAGGGCCCCGCAGGTCTCTCCGATCATGATCAATTCATCGCCAGGGCATGGTGTGAGATCCATCGCTTGGCTCACGTCGTCCATCCACCCCATGGTGGAGATGAGCAGCGTTGGAGGGATCGAGATCTTCACTCCGCCACGTAGGGAGTCGTTCTTCATGCTGTCCTTGCCCGAAATGAGCGGGACCTCCAGGGCCTCCACCATCTCTGCCAAGGCGTCACAAGAACGAACGAGCCCCGCCAGTTTCTGCTCGCCGTCGGGGGTGGATGCGGATTGCACCGGGTCTGGCCAACAGAAGTTATCGAGCCCGGCGATGCGCCCCAACGTACCTCCTGCAGCCACGATACGTCGCACCGCAAGATCAAAGACCCAACGCGTCATGAGCCCGGGGTCGATGTCCGAGAGGCGGGGGGCGATGGCGTCAGCGAGCACCACACCCCAATTTTCCCCATGACGCACACGCATCACGGTGGCGTCAGCGGGCACATCTCCTCGCATGCCCGTCAGCGGCTTGACCACCGAGAGCCCCTTGACCTCATGGTCGTATTGACGGCAAGTGAGTTCCTTCGAGCAAAGCTCGAGAGAAGCGATCATATCTAGCAGAAATGACGACGTATTCGTGGACGCGAGCCGTGCGTTGACCTCGTCGTCGACGGTCAGCTGAGGAGGCTCCCAGCGAGCGTCGAGTTCCATCAAGGGGCAGCCGCCGTGGAGAAATGAGAGGGGTAACTCACCCACCACTTGACCTGCGTAGCGCAGCCGGAAGAACCCATCGTTGGTGAAGCGCCCAATAGCGGTCGCCTCCACTTCGCGCCGGGTGGCCAGATCGAGCAAGGCCTCGAGGTCTTCTTGGGGCACGGCGAGGGTCATACGCTCTTGGGCCTCGGAGACGATGATCTCCCAGGGCATCAGGCCTGCATATTTCAGGGGGGCTTGCTCTAGTTCGAGTTCGGCTCCCCCTGCGCGCTCGGCCATCTCCCCCACAGAGGAGCTGAGGCCACCGGCGCCGTTATCGGTGATGGTGCGGTAGAGCCCTGCGTCCCGGGCCTCTATCAAAAACTCTGCCATCATCCTCTGTGTGATGGGGTCGCCGATCTGCACGGCCTGGCTGGGAGACTCCTTCTGTAGGGCCTCACTCGAGAAGGTCGCGCCGTGGATCCCGTCTTTGCCAATACGCCCGCCCACCATCACCACCACATCACCGGGGCGAACTTCCTTGTCCTCAGTGGGTCGGCCCTTGATGGTCTTGGGCAGCACCCCTACGGTGCCGCAGAAGACGAGGGGCTTGCCTATGAAGCGGTCGTCGAAGACCTCGAAACCACGGCTATAAGGGATCCCGCTCTGGTTGCCCCCATCGATGACACCTCGATGCACGCCGTCACGGATGCGCCGTGGGTGATGCAAGCCCTCTGGGATGTCTCCTTGGTAGAAGGGTGAGCCAAAGCAATAACCCCAGGTATTCGTCAGCAGTTCGGCGCCGATGCCTGTGCCGAGGGGGTCGCGATTGACGCCCACGATGCCCGTGATGGAGCCGCCATAGGGGTCCAGAGCGCTGGGGCTGTTATGCGTTTCCACCTTGAAGACGAGGTTCCAGTCTTTGTTCGCGGCGACTATTCCAGCGTTGTCATGAAAGACAGACACCAACCAGTCGAGCTTCTTCGCCAGGCGTTTCGTGGAGCTGGTGATCGCTGTGTGGAAGAGAGAACGAATCGTCCGTTCCCCGCCGTCTTCGTCGCGATAGTGGATCGTTGCGTTGAAGATCTTATGTTTACAGTGCTCAGACCAGGTCTGAGCCAAGACCTCCAATTCAAGGTCCGTAGGTCCAGCAGGCAGGCCCACCCGCTCACGCTGGGCTCGAACCTCGGGCTGCTCCAACTGGGCCTGGATGGCCTTCATCTCTGGGAGGGTGAGCGCCAACGTGCGCTCACGACTCAGAGCCAGTAACGCTGCATCCTCATGAGGCAAGACAATCTCAGGCGCTTCTGGTCGCCGTTGGTCACCTGGGCGTGGAACGCTCAAGTCTACGTGGGCTGCCCGGTAATCGGCAGAAGATTGCACCTCAATGTGCTGAATCAAGGGATTGGCGAGCAGTTCGCTAGCCAAACGCCTAACCTCGGCCTCGTCTGCCGCCCCCCAGATCAGATAGAGGGTCTCGGTGAAGGCGTGGGGTGGAGTGGCCCAGCTCGAGGGCGTTCGTTTGAGGAGGTCACAGAGAAAGACCGCCGCGGTCCGCCCCACGTTGTCAGTGACCCCAGGGCGGAAGCCGACGGTGATAACCCAATCACAGTCAGGCAGGGGGAGTTGGCCCAACGCGGAGACCTCCACCACAGGATCCGTCAGAGCGGCGCGCAGCGCCACCAAGGCGGCATCGTCTAGGTCAGCGTCAAATTTGATAACATGACGTGTGCGGACCTTCTCCAGGCCCAACGCCAAGAAGTTACGGGCCTGATGTTGGGTGGCGTCGCCACGTGGATCGTCCAGGGTGTCCTTGAGCGCTATCTCAAAACGATGAATCACGCGCGCACGGTGCCACTCAGTGGCCTATGCCGTCAAGTCACAGCGGCCAAACGTAGTGCTCTCTTTCACGGCATGGCTGGACGTCAGCGGCGGCGGCGCAGGAGTTGCCCCCCGCTGCGCCAGTGGAGCCGTATTTCTCCGTCTTTGCGCTGCAACACGCCCACATAGCGGTCAAGGGAGCGCCGTCCAGTGTCACAACGTCCGGGGTCGGTGCGGTATGAGACCTCATGCAACCGGAGCTTCTGTCCTACGATTTTGCCACGGAGCAAGAACCGAGCGCTGCTCCGGTAGCCGAGGCCATCATTGCAGAGAAAGCGTCGACCATCCCGGGAGCGAATCGCCACGACACGGTCGTAGAAGCCCTCCACTTGTCCGCCCCGCTGAAAAAGGTGCCAGGTCTCGTGCTCGATCTTCAGGTCGCCTTCAGCGTCGATGCTGCGATGATGCCAGGTCCACACCCCCGAGATTCGTCCTGAGGGACCAAGGGCGGCGAAGAGCAGGGGAGGTGACACTTGTTGTTTTGGGAAAAAGACAGTTTTCTGCTGGCCGCAGGTGACGTGTAGATGGTTTTTCTCTGCTGAAAGCGAACACAATTGCGGCGACGGGAGCGTGCCTTCGCATTGACTCTCGCGGGGCAAGTCTGCTTTGTGTTCGAGCAATACCGTGCCGTCAACTCGAGCGCGGCCTTGTAGCAAGACACGGGCGGCTACACTGCAGCGAGTGCCTCGACCATCCCGAAAGACCTTCCCCGCATCAGTTGTTCTCCAAGTGCGGGCCCGATCCCACACCATGACCCAGCCATCTGCGTTTCCCTTGACCAGCACTTCGTGGGTGTCGACGTAGGTGTCACCTCCATCGTCTTGGCCGCGCTCTACTGAGAGCCAAGCCCCCTGAGCTGGATGAGCCAGCATGGCGACGTTTGCCACCTTGGGGTGGGTGCACGAGGGCAGGGAAAACCCACCCAAGAGCACGAGGCCAACGAATACCCTCATTTTCACCATTCCCTAGAGGATACCACATTGGCGGATTACATGGCCGGAAATTTAAGGAACCCGGCTTACATGTGCGCGCTGAGGGCAGACAAGATTTCTCCCCCATCGGCGAAGCGTCGCTGAGGGTCACGTGCGAGGGCACGCAGGACGATTGAACCCAACTCTGGGGGACAGGAGGACCGCTCGAGATGTGGCACAGAAATGGGCGCGTGTTGAATCCGGGCGAAGGTCTGTGCCCGATCAGCGGCCCGAAAGAGGGGTTTTGCCAGGAGCGCCTCGTGCAGCAACACACCCAAGGCAAAGACATCCAAGGCTGGCGTCGGTGATGCACCACGAAAGAGCTCTGGCGCCACGTAGGCCTCACGTCCGAGCACCACTGGGACGTCCGGGGCTAACCACGCGCTGCGGCTGATGCCAAAATCGATGAGCAGGGGGTCTCCGTTTTCTCGCAGAAGAATATTGTGTGGACAAACATCCATGTGCACGCCGCTGGGAAAGCTCTCGTTGAGACCAGGACGATGCAGGTAAGCCAAAGCCGAGGCCACACCACGGGCGATGGCCCACACCTGGCTGATGGCGACAAAGCGACGATCTTGGTTGATCTGAGTGAGGAGGTCTACCAATCGGTGCCCCTGCACATACTCAAACGCGATGTAGGCGTCGCCATCCATGACCCCCGTTTCCAGAGCTTGAGGGATATGTGGGTGACTGAAGGTTTCGGCCAGACGTTGCTCGTGGCGAAAAAGGCTCGTGATCAGCGGATCGTCCCGCAGGTCAGGGCGTTGCCGCTTGAGAGCGATGTGGCGCTCATTCTCTGGGTCGAATGCCAGATGAACCACGGCCATGCGGCTTTTGGCCACACAGCCTTGAATCTGAAAGCGTTGATGGAGTCCACGAGCCATGGAGTCCCGAAGCATACCGTGAGCGTTGGGGGTCTCGCCAATTCTTGTGGGAGGCTACTTCTGGGGACTACGTCTGGGGGGGACTACGTCTTAGGAATCTTGGGCAGCTCATCAATGGATGGCATCAAGGTGATCTCGATGCGGCGGTTCTGCTTGCGCCCCTCATCGGCGGCGTTGTCTGCCACTGGATCGTTCTCTGCGTAGCCAGCGGCCGAGATGCGTTTTGGGTCCATGCCATTGGACGCCATGAACTTCACGACCTGGACGGCGCGCGCCGTGGAGAGTTCCCAGTTTGACTTGAAGCGACGGGTCTTGATCGGGATGTTGTCAGTGTGGCCAGCGACCTGAAAGTTGCGATTGGCGATGCTCTTGAGCACATTGGCGATGTCTAGCAGGGCAGCCGAACCCTCTTTTTTCAACTTGGCCTTACCAGAGTCGAAGAGGATCTTGTCGCTGAGCTGAACCACCATACGGCCATTACGGATCCCAACCTTCAACTTGCCAGAGTCGATCATCTTCTGGAAGCTCGCCACGAGCTTCTGATACATCGCAGCACGCTTACGAGCCGCTTCTTGAGCTTTCTGTAGTTCAACGATCTGCTTCTCTTTGGCCGACAGGTTCTGAACCATCTGGCCAGCCTCGGTCTGCATCTTGGACAAATCTTGCCCCAGACCGACGAGCTTATGCTTCATGACCTTGTTTTCTTGGGTCAGCGCGTTGTTCTTAGTGTCGAACTCGGCTCTGGTTTCGTCCCAAGCTTTGCGCTCTGCAGAGAGCTCGGCTTTGAGCTTCTTGATCGTATTCAGCGCCTCATCGTGCTTCTCTTGGGGCACGCCACAGGCCACTACCAGGGTAGAAGCCAACACTGCGCTCAGCCAGCTACGCATGATCATGTTTTTTTCCTTCCGTATTTCATTAGCAAGAATCTGTGTGGATTCACTCATTGTGATCAGATGGTTGGGGCACCAGCCCCCACGCCCTTGCGCTTGAAGACTTGGTCCACGATGGCCTTGACGCGTGTCATATGCGCAGGCTTAGCGTGGAGTTCGAAGTCCCACTGCACATGAGCTGTCAACCGTGCCAAGACATCTTTCTTTGAAAAGCCCAGCCGTAGCAGTCGCGCCGCCCGGTCTCCGAGCTCTTGCTCATACATTTGCTGTGCCTTGGCAGGACCTTGCGGATCAGCCGTCGACTCAGCGTGATACCATGAAAAAGGCATCTCTTCCTCCTCGTGCGGCTCGGACGATACCCTTCTTCGATAAGGGCTTCAAGCGCCTGGAGGGAGCGTTTTTTTCTCGGCATGTGTCATGGGTGGTACCCCTGGAATACAGCGGGGGGGATGCGCCGATATGAGCTGAGCGGGAGAGAGGCACGAAGACCAGCTAGAGGCCCCTACGCTCGGTTTCGCCTTCCCTTGTGGCACTGTCAGGGATCCGAGGCTCTCATCAGCTCCGTAGGATCGCGCCAAGGCACGTCGGCAACAGGCCTTCAGGGCCACCTCTTGCGTGGCGTTGCCTCCCTCCACAGCCACGCCGTCGAGGGCCGCCAGCAGAGGCGCAAGATCACGCAGGCTGGAGGCCAGGCCATAGCGTTGCGCCAGGGCTAGGGCGGGAAAGAGCGGCTTTCGGCCAACGTAACGCACAGCTTTGACGATCTTGATCAGCTCGGCGTAGCTGAGGTTGTGGGCGGGGGCGACAATCAGCCCCCCTTCCTCGGGGAAGGCTCGCCTGAGCAGCCCCAACTGTCGCCGAAGTCCCTTAAAATCCCCTGCGCGTAACGCGGGGAGCGCACCGTAGCGACTCTCGAAACGCCACGATGTTGCGGTGAATGTGAGCGCCAAACGGGCCTCTGTGGCCAAAGGATCGTAGAGCAGAACACGGGGGCGATCACGGCTTGTTTCTCCCGGGCGCAGCGAGAGCAAACGCACCGAGACTGGGATGCCCTCCAAGCGCCAGACGCCCCCTTTGCCTACCATACGGGCCTGCACATCCCCAGGGGCAGCCGTTGGGGCCACCAAGCGACGAACTCCGAGAAGCAGGGTGTGCACCTTCTCTCGCCGAGCTGCCCGCCCCAACTCGTAGATCGCCCCTGCCGAACCTGTGGCTGGCATGACCACGGTCAACGTAGCGCGGGCGTCCCCACGCAGGCGCTTGTGGATAGCCTTCTGGAGCGCAGGCCTATCCCCACCTTGCACAAAGAGACCATCCACCATGAAGCTCTCGGGCAGGACGGTGACCACCGGGCTGCGGTCGTAGGGACGCCCCTGCTCACTCACGGGCAGGTTCAAGCGGGGCAGGTCCACCGCGGTTGGCAGTTCGGCGCAGGCGTGCTTGAAAAACGACCTATCCGCGTCGATTTGCAACCTGGCGAGGGCAGCAAAGCGCGACTGCATCAAGAGGAATGCCCGATGAAGCTCTTCGCGCAACAAGGTCCATGGAGGTTCGGGGGGGCGCTGGGCAGGATTCGCAACGAAGTAGGGCGCGGGTTCGGCCTCGAAGAGCGCGTAGAGGCATCGGGAGAGGACAGGACGTTGACGTCGTGGCTCCTCACGCAGGGCATGACGAAAGGCGCGCACGCAAGGGTGCAGGAGGCGCACACGCGCATTGGTGGCTAAAGGCCCGCCTCGGATCCAGACTTTTCGGAGCTCGGTGCTCCAGGCGAAGGTGGGCACCTCTGCAGGCGCTGCCATCGCATCGAGGTCCAGCAGGCGGAGGGCGGCGAGAGACCATTGCTTGGTGTTGTCTGAGCAGTTGGCGAGAGCGCGAAGGCGCGCCTGGATCCCCTTGACCACCTCTGCTTCGGGTGTGAACTCCTTCAGGGCAAACTCTCGGCGCAAGAGCGCCTCCACATCCTTGCCCACACGCCGGAGGCGCTGCGAAACCTCATCCTGTTCACCGCTGAAAAACCGCCACGCGTCGTGTAGGTCTAGGAGAAGTTGTCCAGCGCGTCGTCGGCTCGCACAATCCTTCTTCTGGTGGGCTCGCTGGAGAATCGCCTCTTCCCGCGGACCAGGCGGCAGCGTGATGGGAGCCTCCTGTGATGGGTTTGTCAGCTCTGAGCCTTGCACAGGCGGCCTGCAGGCGACGAGGAGCACCACCCCGCTGAGCGCCACCCCACTGAGCAGCGCTCCAAGGGTCGAGAATCGTCGGGGCGTGGTGTGGGGAGTGACGAAGAATGGAGTGCCCATGGGGATCTCTTTTACCATGTCATTGCCAAGGGCGCTCGGCGGTGACAAGGGTGCGATCCTGAGGAGTCGATCACGAGGCCGGCCCACCAGCAACCTTGCCTAGTATCCACGTGAGCGCGTAAACTCCCAACCTCGATGCCTGGCCTCTGCCTCTCACAGCGCCCGATGGCTTCACGACACCTCATGGTCGTGTTGGCGCTGGTCATGACCCTTGGTGCGTCGTCCACGAGCTGGGCCTATGATTTCGAGGTCACGTCACGCACAGAAGCATATGGTTACCAACTGCGTCGATATGATGAGCGTGGTCTTGTCCTTCTGAACCGGCGCCGCTTCACACAATATCTCGGGCTGCGGCTCTTCAACATGCTCGACGCCGGGCAGCTCGCCTTCGGGCCCAAGAAGTCCACGACCAAGGGGCGCGAAGCGCCAGCGCTGCTCTACGGGCAGTTCCTGCTGCGCTTCTTTACGGACTTCGGCAGCTACGCCCGCGGGGGTGGGGATGTCGCAGAGCTCGCCGACAATGAGTTCCATTTGCTCCTCGGCTCCCT
>JAFCZD010000224.1 GCA_019314525.1 Deltaproteobacteria bacterium | reverse complement strand
CGCCGCAGCAGCTCCCCTCCTGGGACTTCTTTCAGATACCAACCAGCGAATTTTCTCATCTCGATCACCGCGTCCCGCTCGGACACGCCCTCGAGGTAGAGCTTGAGGTGGCGCAAATACATGCGCAGCCGCTCTTCGGCGCTCGGTAGGGCAGGTGCTGGCTCCTCCTCGAAGGCGGCCTTGAGTTGCGCGAAGATCCACGGGTTGCCCCGCGCTCCACGTCCTACCATCACCCCATCGGCGCCGGTCTCAGCGAAGGCCCGGCGCATGGTGGGCACGTCAACGATATCTCCATTGGCGACCACGGGTACAGCGACACTCTGCTTCACCGCGCGGATGATCGATAGATCGACGGTGCCGGTGTAGCGCTGCTGGCGGGTGCGGCCGTGCACGGTGATCATGCTTGCGCCTGCTTCGGCGACCCGCGCGGCCAGCTCAGGCGCGTTGAGCTGGTTTTCATCCCAGCCGGCGCGCATCTTCACGGTCACGGGGATCTTGTCGCCGACGCCCTGGCGGGCGGCGAGTACCAGCTCGCAGGCGAGCTCGGGCTCACGCATTAAAGCAGCACCTGTGGAGCCGCTACGCACCTTTTTGCCTGGACAGCCCATGTTGAGGTCCACGACATCAGCCCCCAAGGCGAGGATGCGGGCCGCCGCCCGCTCGATAGCTCTAGGCTCGCGGCCGAAGAGCTGCACCCCCAAGGGGCGTCTCTTTGAGGCGCTCGTGCCAGGGGCGCGCAAGAGCCGCTTCATGGCGCTCTGCACGCCCGTGGCCACCCCCGAGGCGGGCACCCACTCGGTGATCGTCATGCCGCAGCCGTGCTCCTCGGCCAGGCGTCGCATGGGCAGGTTGGTCAGGCCCGACATGGGCGCCTGAAACACCGGCGGGTCCACCACAAGCTGCCCTAAGGTCAAAGGACCGGGGAGCGCTGAAGACGAGCGGGCAGGGGCCGCTTTGCTGGCGGGCGTGTTCACGGGAGCGGTATAGGCGGCTGGAGACACTGAAGCCACGAAAAAACCACGCCAGAAAGCCGCGCGAGCTATGATGGCTTCGTGGTGGGCCTCTTCACAGTCTCCTTCGTCTTTTTTGTCTGTGGCGCGTGTCAGCCACCGCCCACCCTGCCTGGCCAGTGCTCCACACAGAATATGCATGGCGCTTGCCCTTCAGGGCGAGGTTGCGTGGCGGGCGCCTGCATCGTTGACCTCGACCCAGGTGATCCTGTGGTCGATAGAGAGCAGACTGCTGCGGACTTCGAGGCCATCTGGCAGCTCTACGATGAGGGCTACGCTGGCTTCGTCGCCAAGCCCCAGGTGGATTGGGACGAGCTACGCCTGCGCTATGGACCTGGAGTGCGGGAGGCGTCCACGCGCTTTGAGGCGTCCTGGGGCGTCAGCCAGATGGTCGCTGGCCTGGGTGATGGCCACGCCATCGCCCAGGATTTGTGGCGTTGCAGCCACTGTGGCTTCTGGGGTGAGCCTCTGTCGAATGTCGGCGCTTGTCTGAGTGAGGTGAACGGGGCGCTCTTCGTCAACCAGGTAGTGCCTGCCCATAGGAGCGGTTTCTTGCCAGGTGACGAGCTGATCGCCATCGATGGCCGTGGCGTCGAGAGCTTGCTCTCTGACCTCAACGCGCAGCCTCGTTGTCACGTCGGTGCTTCTACTGTCGCCATGCATCGCGCGCGGCTGGTGGCGGGGCTGATGCACCGCGCAGAGACAGATCACCTCGCGACCCTTCGCCGGGATGGAGTGGAGATTTCCCTCGAACTCCAGCCCAGTGAAGACTTCGCCGAGTGGTTACCCTGCGACGGGCGAGTGGGGCCCGTCTCGCCTCGGACGCACGTTTTCGGCGTCCTCTCCGCCGAGCTCCCAGGAGATGTGCTCTACATCTTTCTGCCTGCCTTCGGCGTCTTTGATGCCTCGGGGCGATTCGTCACCGCCCCTCTCATCGAGGAGCTGCGTGGCCTCTTTGCAAGTGCAGCTCAACGCCGAGGTGTGATCCTCGACCTGCGCGGCAATGGTGGCGGCGCGGCAGATGTCTATCTCGCGTTGTCGAGCTGGCTCTACGGCGAAGAGACGCTGCTTTTTGCCTGTCAGTTCAAGGAGGGGCCAGGCCATCTCGACCTCGGGCCGCCACGTGGCATGCTCGCCGAGCCCGACGCGACGCTGCACTTTGACGGACCCCTCGCAGTCCTGACCAACGCGTTGAGCTTCTCATCTTCGGATTTCACCGCGGCCTTTTTGCAACAGACGGGTCGCGCCAAGCTCTTCGGGGCCTCGTCGGGGGGCGGCTTTGGCAACGCCGCACAAGTACGTGTGGATCCCGCCTGGCGTTTGACGATCAACGATATCCTCTGCGCCGACGCCACAGGTCGCCTCCTCGAGGGAGCGCCCCCTGAAGTGGACTTTCCAGTGAGCTATCTTCCCGAAGACCTCATGGCAGGACACGATGCAGTGATCGAGGCTGCCCGCGCCTGGCTTGTGGGGGAGCACTAAGAAGGACTAAGCTCTAGAGCTGATGGCTGATACTGAAGAAAAACGCCGTATCGTCGCCCTCGAAGCCGAGGTGCAGGCGTTGCGTGACAAGCTCAGGGAAGAGTCCACTCCAGGGCCTGACTCCCCTGCCCACGACGGTCCGCGGGGGAATGATCCCGCCGGTGAGTTTGCGCCCAGCCCCTCAAAAGCGAAGGTGGTGCTGCTCTCGGTCATCGTGGCGTTGGTGGGCTTGGCCATGATCTTCGCGATCTTTAGCGTGCTCGCCAAGGGCTTCGACCGCTTCGCCGGCGAAGCTGCCAAGAAGCTCACGCCAAGCGAGGAGAGCGCACTGGGAGTGCCGAACACCAAAGTCGTGCCCAGCGTTCGCGTCCAGAAGCCCCCAGACGCGGGCGAGCCCAAAGAGCGAGTGCTCGTGCCCGGGCTGTAGAAGCCTTGAGGGTAGAAAGTCTAGCTCTCTCAGCAAATCTCAGCGACCCGTATTCTCTGGTGGTTGTTTCCCCCGCCGCAACATCACGAGCAGCTGCTCGTGGATGTGTCCATTGGTGGCGACGATGTCACCCTTGTGGAGGTCGAAGGGTTTTCCATCGGTGAGGGTGACTCTTCCCCCGGCTTCTTCTACCAACAATGCACCCGCGGCCACATCCCAGGGGCGCAGCCGATACTCCCAATAACCATCGAGCCAGCCGCAGGCCACGGCGAGGCAGTCGAGAGAGGCGGTGCCCATGCGGCGCACACCTCGCGCCGATTGTAGCGCGTTATGCAGGTGTTCGGTGTTGTCGAAGTCTTTGCGCTCATAGGGGAAGCCTGTGCCGAGCAGCGAGCGGCGCAGGTCTTCACCATCGGAGACGCGTATGGGGTGACCGTTGAGCAGCGCGCCTCCGCCCCGCACTGCGCTCAGCTCCCAGCGGTTTTCAGGGGCCAAGACCAGGCCCACGCGCAGCCTCCCCTTGACTTCCAGCGCGATGGAGATCGCGTACCAGGGGATGTGGCGCGCGAAATTCGTCGTGCCGTCTATGGGGTCGAGGTACCAGGTTGGGCGGTGATCGCCGGGGGCGCCTTGTGTGCCGCCTTCTTCGCCAATGATGCGGTGATCTGGGAAGCGTGCGTGTAGCTTCTCTACCAGCAGCGCTTCAGCTTTGCGGTCATATTCTGTGACGATCTCGGCGCCATCTTTGCGCTCAATGGCGATGGTCTGCCGAAAACCTTCACGCAAGATATGTGCGACCTCACGAGCAGCCTCGGTGGCGACCTCCAATGCTTCCTCGGGGTCGAGGCGCTTTGGGCTGTCGCTGCTGCGTCGGCGGTTGGCTGGGGCGTTGTGGCGTAACCCATCGAGGAGCTTTTCGTGCAGCCCATCGAAGCCACCGGAGGACATGACCACCACCGTATCGCCTGGTACGAGGGATGCCGCCAGCTCTTCGGCGATGGCGTCCGCGTTGGGCAGCAACGCCGCTTCTTTGCCCCGCGCGTGGATCCCTGCGAGCACGGAGTCCAGGTCGAGGCGGTCTTCAGCGGGGATCTTTTCTGGGGCGAAGATTGGTGCGAGCACAACGCGGTCGGCCACGGCCAGCGCCTCGGGGAAGATCTTCTCGAAGACCTTGCGCCGGCTGGTAGCACTGCGTGGCTCGAAGACCGCCACGAGGTTTCCACGCCGATGCTGGAGCGCTTTGAGCGTCTCGCGGATGGCCGTGGGGTGATGGGCGAAGTCGTCGATGACCGTGATGTTGTTGACCACGCCGCGCACTTGTTGTCGCCGGGCAATGCCAGAGAAGTTCGAAAGAGCGTCTGATGCGGTTTCCATGCCTACGCCGAGGCGGTAGGCCACGCCTACGGCGGCGAGGGTGTTGGCCATGTTGTGCGCGCCCTTGAGCGTCAACTCGACGCTGCCCAGGCTTTGTTCACCAAAAGAGATGTTGAGGCGCTGCCGTCCCCCACCCAGGCGCTCGTAGCTGCCATACCAGTCGAGGGGCATGACCAGCTTTCGCGTGCTGAGCACGTCCGCGTTATCACTCGTCGATGAAACGGCGTAGGCTTCCACCCGACAGCGGGCACGTTTCGCCAGGCGCATCGCCACATCAGAGTCGCATGAAACGAGCAACAGGCCATCTTCGGGGATCGCGTCGATGAGCTTGGTGAAGGCTGCGATCACCGCATCCATATCAGCGTAGATATCAGCGTGGTCGAATTCGATCCCCGTGAGGATCACCGTCTGCGGCCGGTAGTGGACGAATTTCGGCTCCTTGTCGAAGCAGGCCGAGTCATATTCATCGCCCTCCACCACAAAATAGGGGGCTTGGCCCACGCTAAAGCTGCGACCAAAGTCGAGGGGGATGCCACCCACCAGGTAGCCAGGCTCGAGCCCTGCCTTGGTGAGGAGGTAGGCGAGCAATGAGGTGGTGGTGGTCTTGCCATGGGTGCCAGCCACCACGATGGAGTGGCGTTTAGCGAGGAAGCGATCCCCCAAGAGCTGGGGAAAGGAGACCACGGGGATGCCCCGTCGTTGTGCCTCGAGGTACTCAACGTGGTCTTTGCCGCAGGTGTTCCCCAATACCACCACGTCTGGATTCCACTCAAGGTTTTCAGTGGCATAGCCCTCGGCGAGGGGAATCTTCAGCTCGTGCAGGAGATCGCTCATGGGGGGGTAGAGTGGCTTATCTGAGCCGCGTACTTCCTCGCCGGATTCCACGAGCAGCCCGGCGAGTGCACCCATCCCCGTACCACCGATGGCTGTAAGATGTACTTTCATAACGATGGCTGAACCCTAACATAGGGGGGGTGGCTTTTGTTAAAATCTCATGAGCTTGACGAAGGGTGTTTGCAGGCTGGGCCCAGGCGATCATAAACTTAATAGGTGTTGCGTGATTTTCTGATGTTGATATCGACATTTGTTAGTAGTGTTCACTGCTTAGCGGCTAACTTGGATTGACAGCAGCTCGAACGGAGCCTAGCGTGGAGACAGTCGAGTCAAAGGAAGTATCGGTGTCCATCAGCAGCTATGCAGAGCATCGCGAGCAGACCCGGGTGTCGTGCGCCCTCGCTGTTCAGGTACACGCACCCGCAGAAGATGTTCTGCTTTTCACCTACGCCATGAACATTTCACATCGCGGGGTCTACGTGCGGGCCAATCGCCCCTTGCCTCAAGGTGCATCTGTGAGCCTCGACCTCCAGCCCAGCACTCCTACCGAGCGATTGACGGTCAAGGGCGTGGTGGTGCGTGTAGTCGACCAGGAAGGCAGCCCCCGGGGCATGGGCATCGTCTTCAGCGAGATGTGTTCAAATGAATGCGAGGCCCTCGAGCGTCTCGTCTCACGTCTCGACAACCGCGCGATGCTCACAGTGGCAGACGCCGAGACCTATAGCCGCTACTCCAACGGCGACATCAGCTCCTTCTAGACTGCTGATCTTGCGCGATAGCTGCGTTGCTCGCTGTGGTGCCTGCTCACTACGCTGCAAGGTAGCTCCGCGGGCTCCTCGCTCGTGCCTTGCTCTCAATCACAAGCTGAGCCCAAAGAATAGCCGATCCCGTACCCGCTTCTTTCTAGAGCGCTAGCAGCCGGGCTCCCAGGGCGGCGACCACGGCTCTCTGGCCTTCCTCCGCGAGCTCTGGAGCGATCCCCAGCGCCTCGGTCAAGAGCGGAACCAGGCGGTCTCCTGGCAGGTATCGGCGTCCACGACGCCGTCCTTCGGTTCGCAGCAGTCCGGCGGCCGTGGCGGCCGAAAGGTCGCTCGTAGCCGTGGCGGGGCTGATATCGGCAAGGTTTCGATAGAATCCAGCCGTGACATCGCGCCCGTGAAATGCATCCCACAGTGCATTTGCCAGTCGAGGCGCCAACCCCAGGTCGGCCAGGAGATTCTCGAGCGCGGTCCAAATCTGGTGCTCGCATCGTTCACGCAAATCCAAGGCGCGTATCTGGCTGAGCTGAGCGGAGGTGTGGGCAACGATGAAGGGTGTGACGTCGGCCTTCGCGTCGAAGCTCGCGCCCAAACACGCGAAGGCTGCGTAGTAGGTGGGTAGGTTATGTCCCCACCATTCCTCCAGCGAAGTGAATTGGGGGCGTTTGTAACCCGCTCGCACCATCACCAAGGACGCGAGAATCCTCGCCACTCGACCGTTTCCATCGCCGAAGGGGTGGATCGCCGCAACTGCAATGTGGATCCAGGCCGCCGCGGCAGCTGCATGCACATTCGAACGAGTCATGGCATCGCACACGCGGTCTACTAGCTCCTCCAGATTCTCGGCAGCGGCCGGAGCGAAGATCTCTCTGCCCGTCGCCTGATCGACGAGATAGCGCGGTCGCCGTCGCAGCCGACCCGCATCGAGCGCGTAATTACCCCCGAGAACGCGGTCGTGGATCCCGATGATCAGCTCACGGTTCCAGCTGAAGGCAGGATCGTCAGCGCGACGAAGAACGAAGCTCATCGCCTCTTGGTAGCCCCTCACCAACTCCTGACTCGACTCGGCGAGGTTGGCTGGCTTCTCGCCAGCGAGAATGCGTCGGACCTCTTGGACGGTGACGGGCACACCCTCCATCATGGTCGAGGCGGCTACTGCTTCTGCTTGGAGATCCCTGCGAAGGCGGCCACTCCAGGTTCGAGGGAGGGGACCCCTCGCGTCGAGTTTGTCGCGCCAACGTTCGATCTCCGTACAAGTGCTTATTATTGGCTCAGCGTTGAAGGGCAGCATCATAGATGTCCATTGAATCCCTTAAATGCTAGCATTAAAGATATGTATTGCAACCCATCGTAACTTCACGCGCTAAGAGCCTCGCGATGATCACCAAGGTCCCAGCGCTGATGCGTCTGCTGACCAGCGGGCCAAATTCAGTGAAGGAGGAGCGCCTCTTCGCCATCATCCCGCCGCCCCAGTGGCATTTGGCCCGCTATCACGGCGTCTTTTCGGGCCACGACCCTCACATGAAAAGTTATCCGCATCAATTGAGCCGGCTACACAGCCCTTTTCAGCTGCGCACTCTGCACGGCCGTCGCCACATTTGGCGGGATTGCCACTTCCACAACGCGCGCCGTACTGGCGTTAACACGTCCTATCTCGAGGATGGTTCGTCGTCGCCACCGGAGCCCGTGTCGACCCGCCCTATGCTGACATCCCCTTGACCTCCAAGAGTGCTGTCTACTCCAAGGCCGATATCAGCTCGCTTTCGAGACCTGATCCAACGCCTGCACTCCGCTCAAACCTCGTCGAAGACCACACCAAGACCAAACGAAAAGAGGTGGATCGTCGCCTCGTACTCGCCGTTGCCCACGGGCTCGGCTACGCCTGAGGGCGCGACGGGAACGATCTCTTTGACTTGGCTGCCACAAGTAGCGTTGGGCGTGAAGCCACAGGGCTCGCTCCCTGCATCTGGGCCGACGCTGCGGCTCTTGTGCCCCAAAAAAGCGTACGCGAGATCCACGCGGTAGCGGCCGAAGCGAGCGCCGATCCCGAGGGTCAACCCATAGCGCTCGAGGGCGAGGAAATCGAGGCGTGTGAAGGCCGCTGGCATGGCCGAGGACTCCCAAAGACCGCCAGCGCGCAGCACCAACTCTTTGATGGGGCCCAGCTCGTGGAGGCGATAGCTGCCGCCCACGCGTACACTGAAGGTGTCCTTCCAGTGGTGGGGTACGGGCACATCTTCGATGGTGGGGAGCAGTGGCGCGCCCTCGGGGTTGACAATGTCTACAGAGGTCCCGAGGACGAAGGTCTCCAGTGAAGAGGTCTGCTCCCAGACGAAATCGGCCTCGACGTCAAAGCGTTCACGTCCGACGCTGTCGTGGTGAATATAGCGCGCGCCCGCTCGAAGCACCGCCGGCATGGGGATATCGAGGTGACCTGGGGCTGGGTTGGGGGAGGTCACAGCATCGAGAACGAAGCCTGGTGAGATGCGGCTCCTCACATCACCCTCGCTGCTCGCCGTGTAGCCAAAGCGAAAGGAGGCGCCGATCTCTAGCCAGCGAAGGGGTGCGAGGTGCAGGCCCAAGATACCTGTGGGTACAACCCCGGAGGCGACATCAACCTCGACGTCCACGTCATTGACGGGCTTTTCGCCGACGAAGGCGCCCACCACCGTTGAATA
>JAFCZD010000794.1 GCA_019314525.1 Deltaproteobacteria bacterium | reverse complement strand
GCACTAACTATGCTCTTTCAGCGGCCCCGCTCTTCGCCAGCCCCAGCAGCGCCTCGGCGTCCACATGGCGCTTGTACCAGAGCACATCACAGCGCTTCAGCACCTCGTCTTCACCCTCGATGGTGAGGCTGCTATCGACGCAGAGCAGCCAACGCACACCAGGGGGGAGTTGCCGCAGGAGTTGGAGTTTGTCTCTCAGGTAGTCAGGGGTCCAAAAACCGATCACCTCCACGGGGACGCGAAGCCCACGCTCGGCGTGCACCAACGTGAAGTCCGGGCTGATGATGCGGCGGCCGATCTGCTGCGCGTCCCCCTCACGGAGCACCTCCCACTCGGGCGCGATGCGCCGTAGGTCGCGGAAGAGTCGCTCTTCGACCTTGGAGTCGAAGCGACGTGGCGGCGCGTGCTCACTGCGCAAGGGGTCGCGAAAATCTGGACGCCAGGAGTAGAGCTTGCGGTTGAGCTGGCAGCGCGCACGCAAAGACCACTCGGGGACATGCATCAGCAGCGGGTACCACAGGGCCATGGCGCGCCCATAGCGGGTGGTGTGCGCGAAGAGCGAGAGGGGCCCGGATATCCACAGCAACGCTCCTTCGCCTTTGGGTGGTGCTTCGGCGAGGGCTAGCAGACCGCGCAGTCGCGCTTCACGGAGCACGGCCTTGACGTTCCCCGCAAGACGCAGGCGTATAAGCTCACTGCGGAGCAGCAAGCCTTGGGCGAGGGCGAGGTTGTAGCGATAGATGACCGCTTCAACGCTCAAGGGTTTCTCCAGCTGCTTCAAGCGTCGCTCTGCTGCGCGGTCGGCATAGAGGTCGGCCTCGAGGGCGGCGGCGGTGACGCCGAGTTCTGCGGCCACGCAGGCCACGATGGGCTGAGGGGCAGCGCTTGGGTCTGTTTCATAGGCCTTGGAGGCGGCGACGAAGAGCGCGGCGCGTAGGCGCGCTGGGGGAGCGCAGGCTTCGAGGGTGAAGCCGTGTATTTGCAGCAAGAGCCGCGCGAGGGCGCGCCAAGCGAGGCGGGACTCGAGGTGCCGCGGAGGCAGCGCGAGGCGCTGATCCACCTCTTCGCGTTTTTTGCCAGCGGCAGCTGTGACCCGGTCGATAGCTTCTTCGACCCAGGGGCCATCGGTGGCATGTAGGTAGCGTGGGAGGAGGCGCCCGGAGATAGTCGTGAGGGTGTGGCGTCGGCCAACTCCTGGCATCTCATGGGCGATAAGATCATTCTCTGTGACGATATCAACGTCGATGAGTGCTGGGGGGAACAAGGCTCTTTGCCCTCCTTTCAGCGGCTCGCACCTCGTGGGTGTCCTCCACCACGATCTCGTAAATGCACGCTCGTTTGCCTGCACAAGGTCGCAGCAAACGACCCACGCGTTGGCGATGCTCTCGATCTCCCTGGGTGGCCCCGGCGATGATGCCCACACGAGCCTCGGGTAGATCGATGCCCTCGTTGAGCACCCGCGCAGAGATCACAGCATTGACGTCTCCACGACGTAGGCGTTGCAGCACCTCTTCGCGTTCTCGACGACGAATCTCGCAGGTGAGCGCGGGCACGAGGAGTCGCCGAGACAGCTCGTATGCGGTGTGATTGTCGCCAACGAAGATCAGTACGCGTTCACGGCGATGCTCGGCCAGCAGAGCAGCCACATGGTCAGCCTTCGCGCGACAGCCGCCGATGATCCGGCGTGACGCCTGGAGCGCTCCCATGCCCGCCGCCAGCGAGGGTTGCTGCTTGGCGGCGGTGGCGAAGGTTCGCAGGTCGCCGCCACCACGCGTGAGGCGAAAGGCCTGGAAGCTGGCGAGGAACCGTTCCCGTGCGTCGCTGTAGAGCCTGCGCTCGTCGTTGTCGAGGCGCACGACATGGCGAAAAATATCGAAGGGCGCGAGGTGGTCCTCGCATAGTTCGCCCATCTCGACCCGTGAGAGCAGCGGACCCATGAGCGCGAAGAGCTGCGATTGGCCATCGAAGCGCTCAGGTGGCGTGGCGGTGAGGCCTAGACGGTAGGGCGCGGTGCAGAGCTTGAGCGCCTCTGCGCGTTGGGGCGACGCGAGGTGATGCACCTCATCGGCGATGAGCAGGGCGAAGCGATCTCCGAAGCGCTCCATATGACGGTTGGCGCTCTCGAAGGTGGCGACGGTGAGGGGGCGCAAAGAGTGTTGCCCATCCCCCAACGCTCCGATGGTTTGGTCACCGAGGGTGCTCAGCGCTTGCAACCATTGCTGAAGGAGCACACGGGTGGGCACGAGCACCAGGGTGGTTCGACCGACATGGGCCATGGCGGCGATGGCGACGTGCGTCTTGCCCGCTCCCGTGGGCAGCACCACGAGCCCGCGGCGGTTCGCCTCGAGCCACGCGTCGACGGCCTGGCGTTGGTAGTCACGTAAGGTTGGCGCGGTCAACGCGAGCTTGGGCCCAATCCCGCGCGCGATGAGATCGTGAAGGGCCCAGGGGTCGCGTTGAAGGGCGCGGCGAGCCTCGAGGTAGCGATGGGCAGGGGCGCGATAGGTCGCGACGCGGGGATCCCAGCGCCAGGGCTCCATGGATGCGTCAGGCTGGTAGACGAGCCCATCGGCGAGCAGTGTCCCGCGGTGAAAGCGCAGGACAACGCGCTCTGAGCGCGACGAGGGTGTGAGGGAAGGCGACGAGTAGTGAGGCCTCGACTCAGCGAGGCTGGGGAGTTGAAGCTGCATGACGCATCGGCGTTGCGAGTTTCGTGCC
>JAFCZD010000793.1 GCA_019314525.1 Deltaproteobacteria bacterium | reverse complement strand
CCCCAGCCACCCAAGGCCCCCAGCGCTCCTCGGCTGAAGAGGTCGCGATCAACCGGGCACGCGCTGCGCTCTTTCCCCTGAAGAAGATGCTGAAAAAAGAGCTCTCGGCGGCGATGAAAAAGGGCGGGCCCTTGGCGGCCCTCAACGTCTGCGGCGAGCGGGCGATGGCCATCACGCAAGAGGTGAGCGCCAAGGACCCTGGCGTTGAACTTGGCCGCACCAGCGACAAGCTGCGCAACCCGAAAAACAAAGCTGCTGCCTGGCTGGAGCCGATGCTGGCTCACTACCAAGGCAGCTCAAAGCGCCTGGGTAGCTACCGGCTGACGACGCTGCCTAGTGGCAAGATCGGCTACGCCGAGCCCATCTACACCAAGGGCGTCTGCCTCAAATGCCACGGCAAGACACTCCAGACGCCGCTCACGGAGGCGCTGGACAAACGGTATCCTGATGACAAAGCGAGAGGCTATGAGGCGGGACAGTTCCGCGGGCTCTTCTGGGTGAAGCTCAAGCCAGTGTCTGGTCGGCGGAAGTGATTTTGGATGCGCGTTTTCGAGGCGCAAAAGTGACCCTCGAAGCCCTACTTCCCGCCCTTGCCCTTCTTCATGTTCTTCTTCTTTTGGCCCTCTTTCACGCTGCGGGTCATGAAGTTCCCTGTCATGGCGTCGAGCAGACCTGTGAGCTCCTCGATACGAATGCGCTGGCTGATGCGCGTCGCCAAATCTGTGGGGGGCCGCAGGATCATGTCGATCTGCAGACGACGGCGGATGTAGTAGATCGTCGTCACCTCGCGCACGACACCGTCGAGGATACCAATGAGCGACTGCACATCGAGCACCTCGGCGTTGAAGACCAAGCGGTCCAGCGCCCAGCTGGCCTGGATGCGCCAGCCCATGGAGTCGCCGTTGACGCGCTCGTTCTCTTTGTAGCCGGGGGGCAGGTTCGGGTAGAGCCCGTCGTCCATCAAGCGCTTGAGCGTCGTCAGGTCGTTGGAAAACTCCCCGGAGATGGAGGGCACCAAGGCCTTGAGCGTGGCATTGCGACGCAGGCGACGAATATGCGAGGGGTGCACCTGATAATAGCGAATCGCCTTATCCTGCACCTGCTGTACCGTGGGCTCGTGGTCGAAAAACGCGATGAGCGACTTCTCCGTCCACTGCTTTTGGGCCTGCGCCTCTGAGGGTGAAGCCAGCAACGAGCCAGCGACGAGGGCCATCAAGATCAAGTGCGTTCGAATCACTTCGCACCTCCTAGTGTGGGAAAATCAGAGCCAGTGCCCGGCCAGCGCGTAAACCACGGCGCCTTGAGCCCCGAGGGTTGGCCGCCTTGGGCATAACGTGTCAGGTAACCACCGCTCATGAAATCGATATACGAGTGCAGCTCTTCGATGCGCAGCTTGTAGATCAAGCGCACGCGCAGGTCCGCTGGCGGCCGCGTGATCACCAAGAGCTTCAGCCGGCGGTATTCACTGTAGAGACGATGCAGGGTGTTGGCGAAGATCGCGCGAAACTCGCCGTTGACGCGGTCGACGCGGCCGAAGAGCACGGTGTCGAGGTTGAAGACCAGCGGCGAGAGATCCCATTGCAGCATCGCGCGCCACTCGATGAAGTTGAAGGTTCGGTTGTAGCGCTTGCGATAGGGCAAGAGGTTGTAGATGCCCGAATCGAGGTGCTCGTAATCACGAACCTGGTAGCCGGAGACACCGAGATCGAGCTTGGGCACCAAGGCCTTGAGCCGCGAGCGACGGCGATAATGGAGCTGGTGATCGGCGTCGACGCCCACATAACGCAGGGCCGCCAAGAGCAGGTCGCCGACGCGTGGGATGCGCTCGGCCTGCACCATGCTCTGCACACGACGCAGCTCGGCCTCTGTGAGCTGATGCTCTTTGTACCCGGGCTGCCGCCGCCGCATGCGCCCCAAAGACCGCGACCACACCAGCCAAAGCAGCGCGGGGTCGCGGCGATCGCTCTCGTACCACTGCATGGAGCCGTAGGTGTTGCCCGAATAGATCACACGCCAGTTCTTGCCAGAGTCTAGGCTCTCCCAAACAAACGCGCCGCCAGTGTCTTGAGGCGTCCGATGGGAGGGGGTGGTGAGCTTCATATTGGTGATCGCCCACATCTGGCCACGCCGCTTGGGGTTGGCGTCGATCTTCACCGTTTCGTGGGAGGTGAAGCGCATGCCGCCCATGCGCTTCCAATCTTCCAGCGAGCCTGTGAGCATATTGTCGATGGTGAAGACGCCATCATGGGTGGCGATATAGCCACGCTTTTTATCGTGGGGGTCGATGTGCACATAACGCACCACGCGCGCCGGGGGAAAGGTGGTGAAATAGACCCACTCCCAGCTCTTGCCGCGGTCTTTGGAGCGCAGCAGGCCATAGTCGGTGCCCACGAAGACATAGCGCGTGTCGTAAGGGTTGAAGTAGATCCAGTCCATCACCCCCTCGCCCACGCCTTGTTGGGTGGCTTTGAGGTAATTCTTGCCGCCATCTTCGGAGATATAGACCCCGTTGCCTGTGGCGAGGAGCACCTTTTGATCGTCCTCAGGGTCTACCGCCGCGTGAAAGATCATGCGCCCGCGGATGTTGACGCCCTGAAAGGTGCGCATCCAGTTCAAGCCGCCATCGTAGGTCATGAAGAGGCCGTACATGGTGCAAGCGAAGAGCACCTTGGGGTTGTTGGGGTGCTCGACGACGATGCGCACCTCCGTGGGCAAATAGCCGTACTGAAGCAGCGTCTGCTTGATATTCAAGCCGGCGGTGGGCTTGTTGAATTTGCGCACGACATACTGCAAACGTGGCGCGCGACCCGGCAAGCCGATGCCGAAGTTGACGTTGTCGGCCGCGCCTGCGCGCCCGAGGGTGCCGATGCTCACCTTGGGACGCCCTATGGGGGTGCGCCTGAAGGTCATGCGGGGCGCCGTCAGGCCTCTGCCCGAGGGTGAACGCAGGCGGCTGAACTTGGTGTGTCGGGCTGTGGCTTTGGCCCCAAGCTTCGTGCTGTGAATCGTGTAGTGCCGTGGCCCCATGCCCGCGGGCGTGGGGCTCCCTGGGCTGCGGTGTACACCAAAATAGAGCCGCTCCCAAACGTCACCATAATAGGCGCGACGCTCGACGATCAGCCGTGACTCGTCCCAGGTCTTGCCGCCATCAGTCGTCTTGAAGACATAGCCATCCCAAGAGGCGACGTAGGCGGTCTCAGGGTCGAAGCGCGAGACGGTGATGCTGCGGAAAAAGCCCCTGCGCAAGGTGTGGGTGATGTCCTCGAGGTAGACATCGGAGGTGAAGCTTCCCTTG
>JAFCZD010000792.1 GCA_019314525.1 Deltaproteobacteria bacterium | reverse complement strand
GAGGATTCTCGCGGAATCGGGCTGTTCTGCTTTCCATAGCAGCCATCGTGCGTTCGTGGAAGAACGTGGTGGTTCAAGCATAGACGGCATAGTTTCGGCATTTTTTTCTCCGACCCTCTAAGGGAAACACACTGTTGCTGCGTGGTGGACACCCTGACATGGTGAACCAACTCGGTCAACGCCCACCAGTGAAGTCCCCACGCCCACGCAGCGTGACTCGCGCTACTTTCTCCCATGCCCAAATCCACCCTCCAACGCCAACTCATTCAGCAAGCCGTTACTGATGAGCTCGGGCTGTTGGCGCTGGACGGCGGCGATCCGCAGATGCTGGCTGACTACGCCGTGAAGGTCGTGGCCGAGGCCCTTGCCGCGCCTATGGCAAGCGTATTTCGAGTCGAAAGGCGAGCAATTGGTCCTGCAGTCGAGCGTTGTATGGTTGGTGGAAGATGGTCCAAAGACCTCACGTCGTGCGGGTAAACACCCGGCCTAGATACGAGACCGATGCTCATGAAATCTGCGCCATCTGCCTCCGTCATCGGAAGGAGCCTGATCCAGTTGACGCGGCCCATGAAGAGGCGCGTCGAGAAGTAGCGGTTACAGCGGTAATCCTCCTCCTCAACGGAGGGAATGGGCCTAACGTATTGACAGCCTTCAGCAAGTCGCAGTCGTAGTCCCGCAAGCGAAACCACCTCGCTGTCCAGTCTCAGACTTGACGATCAGTCCCAGTAACTCTTCGATGAACTCTGCGGAGTGCTGACCCTCACGATCGCGCGCAATCATCGCTCCGATCTGCTCGAGTTGGATCGTCCCGAAGACCAGACCATTGCTGAACAACGAATCTGGCGCGAAGGCCACATCACCCATGATGCATCACCGATCTGGGGGCATTGGAAGAGGTTAATTACGTGAACGACATCCGGTCACAATTCGTGGAAGGCTCGCACCTCCGAAAACAGTACGCAAGGATGTACTCACTCAGCTGAAGCAAGTCCGGATCTGGACTCACCCGGGCGGTAGGCGCGGGATTAAGCGGCTAGAGGCGAGGTCTCAACAGCACGAGTGTAAACGGCGTAGCAGGTTTCGGTTTCATGCACGGTGACACGCACGGTACTCAGGCCTCGAGAACGTAAAGCGTCAGCGGCCTCAGCGCAGAAGAAATCGGCGGCGAAACGAGCGACATTTTCCGCAGTAGAGTCGTAAGGCAAGACAAAGTGTTTCCAGCCCGCTCGGAGAAGAACGTCCAAAAGCTCGGTATCCTCTTCGTGCACGAGTGTCGCGTGATCCCATTGCTTTGTGAGCAGCGTGATGATCCGCTTGATGTCCGTGAAGTCGATGACCATACCGTGCTCGTCGAGCGATCCCTCGACCTCGACAACCATGCGGTAGGAATGGCCATGCAAATTGCTACATAGTCCTTCATGCCATGGAAGGCGATGTGCCCCCTCCCACTGAAATTTCTTGGCAACTTTCATGAATGCTTCGATTTTTGTGCTCCGCGCTGTATTGCTAGTTCCACTCGGTCAACATCGTCTCGCGACCGTGCGGATCAGAAACATTGGGATAATAAGCTCGCGAACCAGCTCTGGCTCTCGAATCTGGCGGGCCGCAAGCACCTCATCCATTCGCCGACGCGCTGTTTTAGAGAATCCATTCCCTCCCTAGAAGCACAACCCGTCAACGTGGGCGACCACATTCGCTAGAAGCGAATGGATTAAGGGCTGTTGCAGCGGGAGGTAGCGGAGATCATTGGCATATCCACCGGAGCAGTCGAATTGCGGGAGCTTCGTAACCATGAACCACATCCACACTCTTGGGCTGGTGTGATTTCGTTCCTTAGCTTCGAACCGTATCCTACTCCTAAAACGACAACCGAAAAAGCTAAGGCCGTTCGCTGTCGTCTCGGGCTAACCAGCCGAGAGCTTGCTGATCCAATCAAGCCGAACCCGGCGCGATTACAAGATGGGAGGCAGGCGGAGTGATACGCAAGGAGAGTCACCGAAAAACCTTCTCTGGGCTATGCGAATTGTTGGGCCTTTCTGAGGGCAAGGCCAATAGGTGAGGGGTTGCCTTGTGCATTGCACCTGACGGCCGCGTTCAAAGCCTCAGAGTCGGCCACTTCAACACTCGCTACAGCGTCCGTTGAGCTCACGTCTCAGGTCCGTGTGTCAGACAACGCTGAAAGCTGCGATTCCATGTCGTCTAATTCGTTGGGGCTGAGGTGCTGTTGGGCCAGCGGGAAAACGATATTGTCCTCCCGAAAGATGTGTAATTGCGAAAGTTCGACCAACGTCTTTCCTTGTTCCAAGGCTGCATCCAGGACGAGAGCCTGCGAGGCTGGATCGGGCAAACGAGGTGCGAAGCCCAAAAAGTTGAACGTCACAGCGGCGAGTTGCATCACCTTAATGTGATCGTCTTCCATCATGTCCACCGCCGTCGTAATGGCTGAACCCTGGCCGTGTTCTCCTTTTTCGAGGAGGCGTTCCTGCAGGAGAGGGAACAGGATCTTTTCCTCCTCCACGTGATGGCGTACGATCTCTTCATCCAGAAAGCGGAAAAAGTCGCTCAACCGCTGATTGACATCCCGGCTCACCCCCTCTTTTTGAATATGCAGCAGGACACCTTCAAACGCTTCCAATTCTTTGATGATCACTTTATGATCGTCCATGAAATGCTGCAAGAAGGGATGCATGTCCTCGTAACCTACCTCCTCCATTCCCGGTGG
>JAFCZD010000791.1 GCA_019314525.1 Deltaproteobacteria bacterium | reverse complement strand
GGTGCGGGCATAACCTCACGGTCATCGACACCACATCCGATCGCCATCAGCGATCCCATCAACATCGAAACGATAAGTCTCTTAGTCATAAGTTTCTCCTCCCCGAGCCGGGGTTCTTAGGACCCGTGGACGTTGGATGGCCTGGAGGGCCGCTACGATCCCGTCAACTCAGCGACCATAGCGCGGGGCGTTATCGTGTCCAGTGGATAATCGGAGAGGCTTTGATTATCGGAGGGCCTCGGGTGTTCTCCAAGGGCTCTGGGGCTCATCGGCCCTGATAAAAATAGGATCACAAGAGGCAGCAACTACCCTGACGCAGGGGCGGCGACCTGAAATGGGATGCAGGGGCCGGACGAAGAAGAGTTCTAAGTCCCATGACGTTGTCGCGCCCTTCGCCTCGATTTTACCGCCATCTCCTTGAGTGGAATCGGCCTTCGCCTCGATTGCGCCGCCACGTCGGTGAGTCGCGTTGGCTGCCGCCTCGATTGCACCGCCACGTGGGTGAGTCGCGTTGGCTGCTGCCTCGATTATACCGCCACGTGGGTGAGTCGCGTTGGCGGCTGCCCCAAAGCTGATCGCGGTGGTGGCGCAACCTACTCCACCAGATGAAACCGATTGATTACATGCCGAGTGGCGGTGATCTGCCCCACTTGGAAGGTCTTCATCAGTTGCGCGAACTTCTCCTCCATCGGAGGAGTCTTCGGCGCGAACCCAAGCTCCTTGACGATGCCAGCCTTGGGCAACAGCAGCTCAGCCGCAAACGCATTAGCTCGTCGTTCGATGTGAGGAAATGACCAGATGCCCGTCAAATGAAATGCTCCCCACGACGGGAGATCAAACAAGAGGTGACACAGTTCATGCGCAAGCGTCATGCGACGCCCCCAGGCAGTGCTCGACGCGACGGCCGTCGGATTTACAAAGACCCCTGGACCACGGGAGTTCGGGTCGTAGACCGAGCCCCCCTCGACCGCTGGATCGGCTAGCTTGAGTTCTCTGATCGGAATGCCAAGCTCGTCGCTGAGCAGCACCTCAATCTCGAGACAGGCATCGCGATTATCTAAATACTCTCTCAACTGGATGGCGAGCGCGTAGCCTTGGCTATAGTCCGCGGCCCCTGACTCAATCAGACCCGGTAGCCCTGAGCGCAGCTTTCTGAGTGCGTTGCTGGCTCTAATGTCTTGCCCACCAGCTGTGACCGCTTTCCAGATGGTCGCGCGGTCTGCTGCGGTGAGTTCTGGGGATGCTGTTCGAAATGCAACAGCAACATTTGAATTCATAACAGGAAAAGACTCACCCAATTGGACCCAATCGGTTGGTAGGTCGAACAACTCCTCAAGGGAGGCAACGCCTACATCCTTAATGAGTTGCTCGCAATCCTCTGGCTTCAGTCCTGCATTCCCAAGTAGGTTCCTTTTCGCCGAAGTAGCACTCTTTCTCTCTGCCAACCAATCGGTAAGTAGCGTGACGTCGCTTTCTACCGCTCGATCCTTCACTGTTAGCAATTGGTCGCGAGTCCATTCACCAAACGAATAGACCACGCTGGCGAGGACATCCGCCGGAAGCTCGACCTGCCCGCACTCTTGGCAAAAGAAATGGTCGCCCACCTTAAAAGGGAACCAGGCGATCGTAACATGATGCCCATCTCGAGAGAACCATACCTCTGGATACGCTGCGCCTGCCGCGCCCGCCCGGAGGTCATGGGTGGAGACGAAGTCGTCGAGAGTATCAGCGAGACAATCGCCAAGCTTGTCATCATCCTCGTCGAGTAGCGCCCTCCTCAGCTCGATAGCGAGTTCACGTGCATTTCGGGCTCTCGAAGGTCGTGGCCACCGAGAGCTGTAGAAAAGACTCGGCCAGGAGCGCGCAAACCAGCGGGCGAGATAGATTGCGGGCCAGTTGACAGTGGTAGAAATTTCGTCATCCGACAACCGGGTATTGAGCGTGAGGTTCTTCCCTTGGCCCCAAAGAGACCACGAAACCCAAGTCGCTTGAGCCGCCTTGTCGCCATCGGATGGACCGCAAGATAATGGAAGTATCTCGATCGCGAACTCACGTTTGTTACCAAACAGGGTCATTGGGCGTTCCCTATTAGCTTCTTATACTCGGCCTTAGATATTAGACCGTTGTCACGAAAGGAGCGCAAGATACGCGCGGGGACTTGAGAAGGCACCAACTCCCGGCTCACAGGGTATCCATGCCAAATCTCGTGCTGCCCTTCGCAAGCGTTCTGCTCACAGTACCCCTTATAGAAGTGCCCAGCCCGATAGGCAAACCGCGCTCCGTTGTTGGGGTGATCGGCAGATTTGCCCTCAAGCGAGTCCTCGAGCAATTCCTGCGCCTCCTCGTGTGAGAGGTCTTCAGGGCAAAGAGAACTTGTGGAAGGAAACCAACGAGGAGGGCCAGAGCCACACGCGCCTTTTTTGTGTTTGTCGTTCTTTCTGTAGATTAACGTCATTGTCGCCCCTCAATCTCGCATAGCACGGCTCAGACCGAATCTCCACGCTGGGGCCGCTGGCCGCCCCCCCTCATCGCTCCAGACCCCAGAAGCGAGGCGGCGTAACGCCGTCTGGCGCATCACTCCCTTGCTTGCCACACGCACAGGGGCTGGGGGCAAGCGCCTCACGATGCTCGGGCTGCAGGGCGTCTTTTAGCGGCGTCTGGTCGAGATGCGCACAACCTAGGATGGGCCAGCGCTCACCGGAACACGGCACCTTCAGCTCCAGCGCC
>JAFCZD010000790.1 GCA_019314525.1 Deltaproteobacteria bacterium | reverse complement strand
AGCGCCTCCCTCCAACGGGCCTTCGCCAGTTTTCAGCCATGTGATTTCAGGCTCCCAGCGCGTGGATAGACGTTTGGTCTGCTGAGAGTGCGCCTCGGCGAAAGTCGCGCGCCAAAGCCACTGCTGTGGGACGCGTTCTGCGATTTCTGCCTGACCTTTTCGTGAGTGTAAACGGGGTTCCCCGCAAAACCTGGCCCACGGCGATGGCAATAATCGTTGTAGGATGCGTTCGTATGCGAGAGTTTCCGCTCTTCATGCGCTGTGAGCAGCGAACTGACCCTTTTGTTCGGAGAAGAGAAGATGGATATCGACACGGATTTGCTTCAGGCGTTGCTCGAAAAACGGAGCGACGAAATCCACGCGATTGTGGCCGGGACTGGTTACCTGCCTCGCACCGTGATTGGCGTGGCCACCTTCTTGCTCGACAACGATGGGCAGCTCGGTCTGCTCACAGCGAAACAGAAGGTGACGTTTGAGAAGTTCATCGAACCGCTGCTACAGGGCCCGCTTTCGCGTTGATCTCACGAATGGGGTGTCAGCGAGCCGTGCTGTCTTCGCGACCCGCCAGCCAACGCAGCAGCAGCGGCGCTACGAGGTAGCTCAGGCCCACGGAAAAGAGCGTGTCGGTGAGGAAGTGTGCGCCGGCGACCATCCTTCCGAAGGCGACGGTGACGCTCCAGCCCACCGTGAGCACCCACGCAGCGGCTTGCCAGCCCTTGCTAGCGCGGCCCATCAGGTAGAAGGGCAGGGTCGCGCCCATGGCTCCCATGGCGGCGTGCCCCGAAGGGAAGGAGCGCCCGGCGCCCACGCCTGCTGGGATGTAGAAGGGGGTGTATTGCGTCGCGGCCACCAGGTGCACAAAACGCACGCGCCCCCACAGCCCCTTCACCAGCTGCACCAACGAAAAGGGAATCAAAAAGCCCTGCAGCAGGATCGCCGCGAGCAGTGGTCGGTGCTTCACCCACCTCGAGCCTTCTCGGCGCGCGTGCAGCGCCGCGAAGGTGGCGAAGACCAGCAGCGCGATGCCGGGTTGCTCACCAAAATAGCGAATCAAGGCGCCAAAGGTTGATGAGGGGCAGTAGGCGCGCGTGGTGAGCAGCAGATCGAAAGGGCTCAGCGCGACGAGCGCGGCGATCCAGAGCGCGAAGCCAAGACTCCAGCGCCAGGCGAAGCTGAGCGCGGGCGCGTGTGTCATGAGGTGGCCCCATATCCGCCACCACCGGGTGTCTCGACGCGCAGCCGATCGCCAGGGCCCACAGCGCAGCCGGCGATGGCGGGGAGTTCACGTTCTTCGCCGCCCGCGGTGAAGAGCGTTTGTCGTCCGGGCAGGCCAGGGCTGCCGCCCTGCAGGCCGCGCGGTCCCAGGTTGCGGTGTTGGGTTAGCAGTGAAAGCTGGAGCGGCGCGAGGAAGGTGAACTCGCGAATGATGCCCTCACCGCCCTTGAGGCGACCCACGCCCCCAGAGCCTTGGCGCAGGGCGAAGCGGTCGATTCGCACGGGGTGGCGCATCTCGAGCAGCTCTACATCGGTGATGGCCGTGTTGGTCATGTGGCTGTGCACCGCGCTGGCGCCCGCCGCCGTGGCGGAGGCCCCCACGCCGCCGCCGAGGGTCTCGTAATAGCCAAAGTTGGCGTCACCAAAGATCACGTTGTTCATGGTGCCCTGGCTGCCGGCTTGCATGCCCAAGGCTTCGAGCAGGCAGCCGACCAGGCGTTGGCTGGTCTCGACGTTGCCGCCCACCACCGCGGGGGCGTGCGCAGGATCGTCGCCAAAGCGCGGGGCGAGCAGGCCCTCGGGGATGGTCAGGTGCACCGGTTGCAGCAGGCCCTCGTTGAGGGGCAGGGGGCGGCGCAGGAGCAGGCGCAGCACATAGAGCACGGCGCTCTGTACGATGGCCGGCGTGGCGTTGAGGCTGCCTGGGTGCACGCCACCGGTGCCTGTGAAGTCCACATCGACCCCGTCTTGACGGAAGCGCAGGGTGACGGCGAGGGGAGTGCCGTCGTCGAGGGTGTGGTGGCAGTGACGTGTATGCCCCGGCGCGAGGCCCAACGCGTTGGCTCGGTGGCGCAGCGCCTCTTGGGCTTGTCGTGCCGCGAGGCCCTTCAAGCGCGCCATTTGCTCCTCGAGCGCTGCCTGACCCTCTTGCTGGGCCAAGCCACGCAGCTCCCTTTGCCCATGGCGCAGGGCGGCGAGGGCTGCGTTGAGGTCGGCGAGGTTTTCTTCAACCGCTCGGGACGGGTAGGGAGGGGCCTCGAGCAGCGTCTGGATGTCTTGCCAGAGCACCTCATTCGCTCGCACGAGATGGCGAGGCGCGATGACCACGCCTTCTTCGAGCAGCGACGCAGCGTCAGTAGGGAAGGAGCCTGGGCTCTTCCCGCCGATCTCTGCGTGATGGGCGCGGTTGGCGACGTAGCCTAGGAGCCGGCCTTCGTGGTGCACGGGCGCCACGAGGGTGATGTCGGGCAGGTGTGAGCCGCCGAAGGCGGGATGGTTGGTGATGGCGACGTCGTCGGCTGAAAGGGGCAGGGCGCGCGTGACCTCACGCACGCAGACGCCAAGGGAACCAAGGTGCACGGGGATGTGGGGCGCGTTGACCACCAGCTCGCCTGAGGCGTCGAGGATCGCGCAGGAAAAATCGCGGCGCTCTTTGACGTTGGTGGACAGCGCCGTGCGCTGCAGCATCTCCCCCATCTCCTCGGCGATGGCGCTCAACTTGCTGGAGAAGAG
>JAFCZD010000789.1 GCA_019314525.1 Deltaproteobacteria bacterium | reverse complement strand
ATAGAGCCTGATCTCTCGCATTTCATTAGTGGCATTGTTGAAGGCGAACTCTGAGTGCTGCAGGTCAAAGCCCGTCGCGATAACGCACACATGTGTGTTGGGGCTACCCTTGGTGGTCGAGCCTGGCCCTGGAGCAACACCCCAGGCCTCAGGCACGGTAATTTGCCCCAAGGGGTGTTGCTGGCCGATCCAAAAATCGGCACCAGGGTAGTCAGCTACTGCACTCTCGGAGCGGCTGGCTCTTTCGTTGCTGCCAGCGAAGGGAGCACATGACGCCAATACCAAGGTCGTCCACATAACCACAACGCGATGGCATTCGAGGTTCATGAAATGTCTCCTTGTGTGAGTTGGGTCACCAGCGCACCCCCCATGCGGTTTGCGCACGACCCTCGATGACCGCGCCGATATCTGGCGCATCCCCGCTGAAGCCATCGGTCACCCCGGCGATGGGCACTCCAGCGTGCTTGACGGCCGATGTGGGGTGAAGTGTTGGCACCACCCTCGACTCAACCATCGTCAAATAGTCGGCGCCCAGCACGAGAGCCTCAACAAAGGGGCTTTCACCCATCAGAACATCAGACTGATGCCGCTGCGTAGAAGCGCTGAACAGAGGTGTCGTCGCTGGCAAGCCTGCCTTGGCTGCTGCTAGTGACTCGAAGCCCCCCCCGCTCGACGTCCATGTCACCTTGCCATCGGGGTACCAAGCGTTATGGGTAACATCGATAGGATCGCATTCCGCAGACTCGAGGGCGAGAAGCTCACCGCTGCCACGGTAATGCAAGAGGTTATTACGATAGCTCCAACCCCGCAGAGCGCCGTTGTTAAACTGCACCGATGCCCAGTCGAACTTGCCCTGAGTGCGAATGATCGTGTTGTTGTAGATAAGAAATCCGCTATTGGTGTCATTCAACTTGAAGGGACCGCGGGAGGTATTGATGACGATGTTACGAAAACAATAGAGGGGGCCACCCCAGAGCGGATCGAGGGAAAGAAACGTCGCGCTATTGGTGATGGAGTTGTCATAGAAGCCCAAATTGCGCGTACCGTAGTCCCCTTCGAAGGCATCATCGCCCGTCATCGTGACGCGATTTCGGTAGAAATACACAGCCGCTGAAAAGACCCCGTTGGTGACAGCGAATGCATCACCAAAGCCATGCAAGGTGTTGTTGAAAGCGCAGTTTCCCTCACCAGGCAAACGCAAGCCATCATCGTTCCAGGTAAGATTGCTCGTCAGGAAGGGCTCGGTCCATTCGTTATTCCCCTCCAAGCGGCAATCGTAGACAAGAACTGACGTGAGGGCCGCTGAGCCCACGATGCCCATGTCGACGCCCTTGATCTCCAGCTCTCGAAGGGTGATATGCGTTTGTTTCGCGCCGTTCCAAAAGGACACTGCCTTGGAGCTGGCGGCGGTCCCGCTGTCAACGCCAGAGCCTTCGAGGGTGAGGTTTTCCAAGACCACATGGGATGCCTCGAGGATCTGGATGATCATGCCCGCGTTGGCCTTGATCACCACGCCTTGGCGAGATGCACCACGAATGTAGATAGGCTCACTTGGCGTGCCCGAGACTTTGATTTGCAGCGCCCGACTGAGGGCATAGCTGCCATCGGACAACTCAAGCACATCGCCAGGCTCGAGACCATCGAAGGTCGCCTGTAGATCGTCGCTGGGCCCAGCGCTGATGGTCTTGGTCCCAGCGGTAGCCGGCAGGGGCCGCGTGGTCATCACACGCCTGAAGATCTTGGATGTCCCTCCCTGCAGAGTGATCTCTATTTGGTAAGTCGCCCCAGCAGAGAGGTCAAAGATCGTGCCCGCCAGCGCATCCGCCGGAGCCACAGGCGCCCCTGGCGCGTTCCAGTCTGGACGAATCCGCAACAGCGGATGAGCTTCACGCCAGCTCGCTGTGCCTTCGAGGCGATAACGAACCGTGGCGCCATCGGCGACAAGCTCAGCTCCGAGAGGGATGTAGATCCCAAGCTGCTCCGGAGTTGGCTGCTCCTGCTTCACCGCGGCCACATCCTCTGGTGTCTCCGCGAAAGCGCCAAAGTCCAGTGGCGTCGTATCAACCGTGCCGTCTTCACGGCCAGCTTCAGTGGTGCCATCGAATGGGCCGAACCGATCGAGGTGAGCGTCATGTTCTGCGGCGTCGGGGTGCGAATCCTGAGGGGAATCGCTACAGCCAACACTGAGGGTAACGAGAAGACAAAGACCACACTGCCATCGAACTGACATATCTACCTCCTAAGCGGGATGCTCCCAGAAGAAGTTGGTCTTGGCAATTTGAGGAGCGGCGCTTCGAGGCATGCACCCACGGAGAGCGAACGTTTGAGGATCGGGGGATTTCGCTCCAGGGCCCTGGAGATCTCGTCCGAGCGCGAGCAAAGGGTGTTGATAGGGGCGAACTGGAAGGTCAAAGGCGACCACCACACCATCAAGACCGATGAACCCGATGTGCTGCTGATGATCAACGCGTTCTCCACACCTCGCCGCTACTCCTCGAGTTTGGATGAATCCCGATCTATCAAATCGTCGACGCAGAATTCAGTCCTCGATTGGCACGATTGGCAGAGCATGTGATGGAGAGGTGCTGGTTGCAGCTAAGATCACCAGCCTCGGGCCCAATCCCCCCAGTCCGGGGCCGCCTTCCCCACCTCCTGTGCTCATAGCCGCCGGATTTCCAGCATTTTCCCCAACACGATCGCTGGCTCGTTCGTTGCAGTTGCAGACGTCTGCT
>JAFCZD010000788.1 GCA_019314525.1 Deltaproteobacteria bacterium | reverse complement strand
GAGTTGGCGTCGATTCCTGGGCTGTAGCAATAAGAGAGATGACCATCGCTGAGGTTCGGACGCAGCCGAGCGTTGAAGTAATTGCGCCGCACCGTGATCTCGCTGGAACGATAAAGGCTGATAGCCGCGCGATGAAAATCGTAGGCCTCGCACTCTTGCACCAACACATTCGTCGAGTAATCGATGGCGAAGACGCTGCTATTGAAGTAGCGGTTGGCGCGAGCGCCCAGCATGCGCTTGAACGTCACGTTGTCACAATCTCTCACCTGGACCACAGCGTCCCCTATGGCGTTGGCGTCATCCACTCCCTCCACGCGTAGGCCAGCCAGGCTCCAGTGACTGCAATCTTTGAGGTAAATCAACCGGTCTGCAGCACCCACCTCTCCCTGCAGGAACGCCGCACGCTCTGGGTAGGACATCACGGTGATCGGATCGGATGATGTGCCGTTGAGGCACGGCCCCCCCGCGCAGTTTGTGCCGCTTGCATCACAGTTGACGTGCAAAGGACCTGTACCTGTGCTGGCAGCATACACACCCGACAAGGCCACCAAGGTGCCACCTGGGCCCAGCTGTGAGAGCGCGAAGGACCAGGTCCTCCAGGGAGCGTCTTGGGTACCCGCGTTGGCGTCACTTCCAGCGGGCGAGATAAAAACGGAGTTACTGGGGAACGAAGGCGCCACGTCCACCTCTGTGGGCCCGTCTGGTAGCCCCCCATCGAGTCTTCCATCGCCAAAAGACATCGACTCCTGCGCGCCAGCCCCATCGTGCTCAGGATCAAATCCCTGACGGGCGCACGCGTGCAAACACAACAACGCGATGATGGCCACAGCGCAGAGGCTGCTTGAACAGCGAAGAGAGATGGAGAGATTTCCCATCGATGTCCAACAATACCATCGAGTCGCGCAACGCTCAATGCGGAGGGCTCTGCGCAGTTCAATGGGGCGAGGCCTGTTTAGGGGATGGGACAACCCGATGTGCCCACATGTAGCCGGCGATGCACGTTGATGCAGGCCGAGTCTGGAAAGCCAGTGTCATCGCTCAAGCCAGGGACCGGCAGGCCGCAAGGGAAGGCGCCAGTGGTCGCGTCCCACAGCTTCTCACCCGTGAGGGCTCCGTCTTCAGTGCGAAAAACGATAGTCGCGCCGATATCAGAGCCGTCGTCGGCCGCCCCCTTTCCAGGGCTGCCCATGGGGATATACACCCGGCAGCCACCCAGCTGCGGGTCGTAGCTGGCGCCTGGGGGGCCATCTGTTCGGTAGTTGGTTCCCAGGTTGCCGAATGCGTTGCAGTCGGTCAGAGACCACGCGCTCTGATCGATCACCACGAAGCCCTCATTACCCGTGGACGTCACAGCGAGCGAGGTAGCGATCGCCACATTCGAAGCCAACCCTGCATTTTCTGGCACCTCGTCAAAGCGGCAGCCCACGCCGCTGTAGTTGATGGAGGATGCGTGCGCCACCTCGATGTCGGTGCCTCCACGAAAGTAGTAGCCCCACACACCACCAACAGCGAGGTTGTCGGTGAAGTGATCTCTCTCAACAATGCGGTCAGGATCTGTACACGGACTGGCGTCATTGCAGTCGCTGCTCAAACCATAGCCCGTGCGGAACGTTCCCAGCACCATATTGCCCACAATCTCGTTGTCATCTCCGTTTCCACCTGAAACATAGACCCCAACACCAATGCAGATCTCTTCGGCGACGTTATTTTCGATGATGCTATGGCTCGCCCCAAAAAGGTAAATACCCCGCGAGATGGCGTCGATCCCTGGGCTATTGCACACAGCGATGTGACCATCGGACAGGTTCTGGCGGAGGCGAGCGTTGAGGTAGTTGCGGCGGATGGTGAGCTCGCTGGCGCGATAGACGCTGATACCAGCGCGATGAAAGTCATAGGCCTCGCATTCTTCCACGAGCACATTCGTCGAATAGTCCACGGCGAAGGCGCTATGGCTGCCATAACGGTTGGGCCGGGCCGCGAGCATGCGCCTCAGCGTTATTTGGTCACAGGTCTTGACCTTGATCACAGAAGACCCGCTAACGCTGGAGTCATCGACGTCCTCTGCGCGCAGCCCGACCAGGTTCCAGTAGCTGCAGGTGTCCAGATAGATCAACGGCGCGCCCGCGCCCGCTTCGCCCTGCACCAACGCCGAGCGCTCTGGGTACGCCATCACGGTGATGGGATTCCCCGAGGTGCCGTTGAGGCAAGGGCCTCCAGCGCACGCTGTGGCACCTGTGTCACAATCCACCCGCAAATAGCCTGTCCCGGAAGCGGCACCATAGATACCGGACAAGGCGACCAGCGTATCGCCAGGCCCCAGCTGTGAGAGCGCGAAGGACCAGGTCTTCCACGGCTGGATTTGTGTGCCTGCGTTTGTATCGCTGCCAGAGGGAGAGATGAAGACTGCATTGATGGGAAACGGAGAGGTCAAGTCCGGGGAGAGGACATCCACCGTCATGTCAGGGCTGCGCACGTCCACCGTCATGTCAGGGCTGCGACCGTCCGCGCTCACGTCGGGGCGCACATCTTTCACGTTCACATCAGAGGTGGAATCTTGATCGGCAAACAAGTCAGCATCGCGGGCAGCATCCCATGCCCCATCACCAAAACGCATGGAGTCTGGGATATCGCCCCCATCGTAGCCAGCATCGAGGGGGGCAAAACCCTGACGCGCACAACCGCAAGCCATCACCAACATGACCGCCACTGCTGCATGCTGGCCTGTGCACCTGTTTTCC
>JAFCZD010000787.1 GCA_019314525.1 Deltaproteobacteria bacterium | reverse complement strand
CTCACTGCTGCACGCGACACCCAGCGACAGGAGGACCACCCATCCAAGGGTCAGAGCACAGGAAAGAGCAAAGCGAGTGGAGAGACTGGAGACGTCATGGTGAAGAGAGGTGTTTGGCATGGGAAAAGTTTAGCAGGTCCGCTCACGGTGATGAAGGCGGCGCGCCAAGCTGACGGCGCAAAACAGCCGGTTCGGTGGTGGGCCGTTTACAACTCCCACCCACGCAAACATAGGCAGTGGCCCTCCCCCCCAGGGCTACCTTGTTCTCCAAGATCGGCAGCGCCTTGACCGCCCTTGGCGTCCCACGGCTGACGATCAGCGCCTTGTTGGGAAGAAAGCGGCGACGCACCTCCTCGAGCAGCGGCTCTGCAGCGCTAAGATCCGAGGGGGTGATGATCACAATCTCTTTGGGCTGACCCAAGGCAAAGTCCACGCCTACCAACATCTCGGAGTGGGAGCCCCCCCCACGCGCGATCTGTTGGCCGAACGCCATCATCAGGGCCTCCGCCCGCTCCCGATAACTCGCCACCGTCGTCAACTCATGCAGGCGAAGCAGGTTGAGCAACATCAGCGCGTTCCCAGAGGGGCGCGCGTTGTCCATGTGGGGCTTGCGCCGAGCGAGCAAGACTTCTTCACCTCTGGGCCGGAAAAAGAAGCCACCTGCCGAGGGATCGGAAAACTCGCGCTGCACGATGGCCTCGAGGGCACGAGCCTCCTGCAGCCAGCGTAGAGAGAAGCTGGCCTCGTAGAGGTCGAGCAGCCCGGCGATCACCGCCGCGTAGTCGTCGAGGTACGCGGCCCCGCTGGTCTTTCCTCCCAAGAAGCTGCGCTGCAAGCGCCCACGGCCATCGCGCATCTCCCGCAACAAAAAATCAGCCGTTTGGGCGGCAGCGTGGAGGTAGCGCGCTTCACGCAGCGCAAAGCTGGCCCGCGCCAACGCAGACACCGCCAGCCCATTCCACCCAGCCAGCCTCTTCTCATCCCGCAGCGGCTTTGAGCGCCCTGCCCGAGCGGCGAGCAAGGTGGCCCGAGATCTTGCGAGTTCGCCCTGCAGCTCGTCTTCGCCTCGCAAAAAACGCGACGCTAGCGCACGCAACGAGGCCGCTTGATAGAGCACATTGCGTCCCTCAAGCTCTCCCTTCCTGGTCACACCATAACGCGCCGCAAAAAGAGAGGCCTGCTCCTTAGCGAGCGCTGCCTCCACCTCCTTGAGTGTCCAGGTGTAGAAGAGTCCCTCTTGGCCGTGAGCCTTGCCATCACCCCCGCTGTCAGCATCGGTACCGCTCGCAAAGCCGCCTTCGGCCAGCAGGAGATCGCGCAACAGATAGTCGAGGGTGGAGCGCGCTACCTCCTCAAAGCGGCGATCACCGCTGGCCAAATAAGCATCGAGATAGGCGCTGGCCAGCAGCGCGTTGTCGTAGAGCATCTTCTCGAAGTGGGGCACTCGCCAGCGCGCGTCGGTGGCGTAACGATGAAAGCCTCCGCCAAGCTGATCGTGCATGCCACCGGCGGCCATCTTCTGCAGCGTCACCCGAGCCATCTTCAGCGCTTCAGGACGGCGCATGCGACGGTGATAGCGCAACAAAAAGGGCACAGACAAACCGCTCGGAAATTTCGGTGCCCCCTGCAGCCCACCCCACGCCTCGTCGAATCGACGACGGTAGGTGTTGAAGAGCGTATGCAACCCAGCGGCCCGGCTGCTCCCTCCGGTACGCGTTGCCAGAGGCGTCACGCTAAAGCTGCCGGCCACTCCAGCGCCCAACTTTCGAGCCATCTCTAGCACGGTGGAGCGCTCGTTCTGGTAACGAGACGCCATATTCTCGAGCCACTCGGAAAGGCCAACCTTCACGCCCCGGGCTCCAGCCCGCGGCGGAAAATACGACCCGCCAAAGAAGGGCTTGCCCTCAGGGGTCAACCAAAGGGTCAAAGGCCAGCCCCCGCTTCCTCGCAGCAAGCGCACTGCGCGCATGTAAATCGCGTCGAGGTCGGGGCGCTCCTCACGGTCGACCTTGATGGCCACGTAGCGCTTGTTGATCCGGCGGGCGATGGCGAGGTCTTCAAAGGACTCCCGCTCCATGACGTGGCACCAATGACACGTCGAGTAGCCGATGGAGAGCAGGATCGGGCGATCGAGTTCCTTGGCGACCCGTAGCGCCTCATCACCCCAAGGAAACCAGTTGACGGGGTTGTGCGCGTGCTGGCGTAAATAGGGGCTGCTTTGCATGAGCAAGCGATTGAAGAATTTGGGTGTATCTGCGCGACAGAAGTGCTGCGTCCGCGGGTGACTTGTGTGTTTGGTTGTTTCGTAGCGTTTCTGCAGCTGGCGCGTGAGTTCTAGTGAGAATGCAGGCGCACCGGGCAGTGGAGCTGCGATGGCGCAGGGCGACTTCACGGCGCCCCTCTTGGGCTGCTGCGGGGGTGCCGAGCTGCTGCATGCAGCCAGCGCGCTGATCAGGAGCGTGGTGTTGGCGATGTTCACGCAGAAGCATAGCGCTTCAAAGAGCTGACGCACGCCGAAGCTGGGTTCGTGTTCCAGGTGGAAAGACAATTTCGACCAGCTGACTTGGTGGTATGGTCGATGCCATGCGGAAAAGAGACCTCAACAAGAAAACACTCATTGTTTATGGCTATCCACGCGGAGCCCACGCCGACCGTGGAGCCATCGAATTCTCTACGACCCATGACGGTACGCCCTGCGCGACGATCATCAAGCAGATGTTCGACAGAATTCCAGGTTCG
>JAFCZD010000786.1 GCA_019314525.1 Deltaproteobacteria bacterium | reverse complement strand
GGGTGGAGAGCTAAAGGGCCATCGAGCAGCCATAGAGCCGCTCGCGGTCGCTGATGACGAGGGCGTCGTCGATATAATCATCAAAGCCGAGACGGCAATCGATGAGGCCCTTGGGGGTGATCTCGATGATACGGTTGGCGACAGTGCTCACCAGCTCGCGGTCATGAGAAGAGAAGAGGATCACGTTCTCTTCATCGAAGGCCGCCAACCCACGATTGAGCGCGGTAATGCTCTCGAGATCGAGGTGGTTGGTGGGCTCGTCAAGGAGCAAGGCGTTGGCCCCGACTTGCATCATGCGCGAGAGCATGCACCGCACCCGCTCACCACCCGAGAGCACCTTCACGCGCTTGAGGGTGTCGTCGCCGGAAAAGAGCATGCGCCCCAAAAAGCCACGCACGTATTCTTCGTGCTGGTCTTGGGTGAACTGTCGCAGCCAGTCGATGAGATCGAGGTCGATGTTTTTGAAGAACTTGTCGTTCTCCTTGGGGTAGTAGGCGGTGGTCAGCGTTGTGCCCCACTCGAAGGAGCCGCGGTCTTGTTTGCGGGCACCTGTGAGGATTTCGAAGAGCGCGGCCTTGGCGCGACTGTTGGGCCCCACAAAGGCGACCCTGTCGCCGCGAGTCAAGGTGAAGCTGACGTCGGCGAAGAGTTGCTCGCCGTCTTCAGCGGCGGCAAGGCCTTTGACGGTGAGCACCGATTTGCCGCAGGTGCGCTCCGATTTGAAGGCGATGTGCGGGTATTTTCGGGTGGAGACGGGGAGCTGGTCGAGGGTGAGCTTCTCCAGCAGCTTCTTGCGCGAGGTGGCTTGGCGCGCCTTGGACGCGTTGCTGCTGAAGCGCGCGATGAAGGTCTTGAGCTCAGCGGCCTTGTCGGCGTGGCGTTTCTGCTCGTTCTGGCGCTGGGCCACCGCGAGGGCGCTCGCCTGGAGCCAGAAGTCGTAGTTTCCGGCGTAGACGCGAACTTGGCGGAAGTCGATGTCGGCGATGTGAGTGCAGACGTTGTTGAGGAAGTGGCGATCGTGGCTCACGACAATGACGAGGGTTTCGAGGCGGCCGAGGTAGTCCTCTAGCCAGGCCACGGTGTGCACGTCCAGATGGTTTGTAGGCTCATCGAGCAAGAGAATGTCGGGCTTGCCGAAGAGGGCCTGGGCCAAGAGCACACGGACCTTCTGACCCCCCGTCAGCTCCTCCATGCGCTTGTCGTGCAGTGCTTGGTTGATGCCGAGCCCTGCGAGCAGCGAGCCCACCTCGGCCTCGGATTCGTAGCCATTGAGGTCAGCAAATGCAGCTTCGAGGTCAGCGGCGCGGATGCCGTCTTCTTCAGAAAAGTCGCTTTTGGCGTAGAGCGTCTCGCGCTCTTTGAGCACCTCGAAGAGGCGTGGGTGGCCTTGGAGCACCGTCTCCATGGCGGTGCTTTGGTCGTAGGTGAATTGGTCTTGCTCAAGGGTCGCGAGGCGTAGGCTGGGCGGGATGTGCACGTGGCCAGCCGATGGCTCGAGCTCGCCAGAGAGCACCTTGAGAAAGGTCGACTTGCCCGCGCCGTTGGCGCCGATCAGACCATAGCAGTTGCTTGGCAGAAACTTCACATTGACGTCCTCGAAGAGGGGCGTGCCCGTGAAGTCGACTCTGATGTTGCTGGTAGAAATCATCGAAACTCCGAACTGTTGCAGCGAGCCCGTACCCGATTGAGCGGCGCCGGTCAACCTCGCTTCATAACGGACAGGTAGCGCGCTACTCCACGACGATGCGCGTCTTGGGCGGCACATCAACGTCCACCACGTCTCCAGGGCGGATCTTCTTGCCTCTTTGGATGACACGCTCGCCATTGACGCTGACGAGGCCCTGCTGGATCCAATGCTTTGCCTGCCCCCCAGAGTCTGCCACGGCTGCCACCTTGAGCAAGGCGTCGAGCTTGATGAGCTCGGTGGTGAGTTTGACGGTGGTCTCCACTGGGAGGGTTTCGTTTTGCTGATAGGTACGCATGGGCAAAGCATGAGCAATGCTCAGGCCAAGCTTCTAGAGCACCGAAATTGCAGCGGCGCTGTGCCGGTATGGGCTGGTGTGACTCTGGATACCGTATATGTGGCTTCCCGGCTGACCAGGCGTCAGCCCTTCGGTGCATTAAAAACGCGTCAAGAAGCCTGCGATCTGTGTTTGGTTTGTGCCGGCGAGCGTTTAGAGTGCCAAGTGCGGTGACGAATAGGTGGATTCCGATGGAGATGAAAGACCTCTGCGATGCCATCCAAAAGGGGTGGGAAGACGTCGCGAAACTCGAAAAGCAAGAGTGCGACTCCAAGCCGGGCCCTCCGGCTACTGCAGAGGACATCCAACGTCTTGTCGACGCCCACGGCGAGCATTTGCCCCGCGTTTTTTGGCTTTGTTTGATTGAGCATGACGTGAGCGCTGCTCGAGGGCTATTTGGATGACGTGAGCTGACGTAAATGGCCTCATCGGTTACAACCAATGTTCTCGGGCCAATGTGTCTTTGGAACGGACCAAGGCCTTCAGCAACCAGGCGATAGTGGGTCGCTGCAATTTCCGCAGGAGCGATAGGCTTGAATCACCGCTCCCATCACGTGTTTTTCGTATGAGTGGGTACCACCGGGTGCACCGTTGGCGCCAAATTCGCCTTGAGGCTTCGTTGACGCTGAGGGTTGAGGCTTCGTTGACGCTGAGGGCTTGCTCTGGCCCCTCGCCGGACCCTCGAAAGCGTCAACGGCGGGGGAGAACGATTCATTTGAGGCTTCGTTGACGCCGGGCCCCTCGCCGGAATGGCGCGTGAGGAGAGGGCTATCGATCCAAGTCATTTGCTACAATCGGTCATGTAGCCGTGGCACGCCGCTGGTTCAAGCGGTTGAAAAAAGGTCCGGCCAACGGGGCCGCTCGGCACTGACATAATTTGCGGCAACCTGCGTTGCTTCGCATGAACTCGCGCGAGGTCCTCCAGCAAGGCGGAATTTCCGTGTAGGCTTGGCACTGATGAAGCGTCTGCGCCAGAAGCAATGCGTGTTTGCACTCCTCACGCTCTCACTCGGCGCATGCCCGCGCGGTGGTGAGGAGGTAGCCCGCGTCGTGGGTGAGGCCGGCGCTCAGGACCTGGCGAAGATCCAAGATGAGTTTCTTACAGAGTCTGTGGTCTCGGGCAACGCCTCGCCGTCCCGCGCGTCAAGCCACCGGCGCAGATACGCTGCTGCCCGGTGGAGGGTGGGGCAGGCAGTGGCGAGGGTGCTTCGAGCGCCCGGTAGTTCAACATGGGTGCGCACCTTAAAACGCGGAAATCTGGATATGAAAGGGGGAGGGGGCCAGGGGAAGAATGATCAGCAGGAGAAGCGCGTATCGTCCCATGGAATCATGGTACGCGCTCTTGGATGCTTGAGTCGCGCTCGGCCTGTGTTGGGGAAGCACGAGTTCGCGGGGAAATGCGGACCCGTCGACGTTGGGCTGAAC
>JAFCZD010000223.1 GCA_019314525.1 Deltaproteobacteria bacterium | reverse complement strand
TCGCGGCTCAGCTCTTCGCGCGGGTGCTTCAGGTTGACCCCGCCAGCTAGCACGCAGGCACCAACCTGCAGATGGCGCGCGCTGCTTCAAGCGGGAGCAAGCCCTCTGAAAGCTTCCGCCGCGAGGCGGCCCAGAGCGCTCGACGGGCCATCGACGCGGGACACTATGCGCAGGGTGAGCGTCGCGTTGACGAGCTGCTCAAACACGAGGTCAGCGCTCAACACTACGCTCTGCGTGCCGAGGCGCGCCTTGGTCTGCGCCGTTCACGGGCTGCGTTGCGTGACGCCGGGCGCGCGCTGGCGCTGAACCCTGGGAACCCCGACGCGCTGCGTTTGATCGGCAGGGCTCACCACCAAGCGGGTGATGGCGCTCGGGCCCTCTATTACTATCGGCTCTTCATGGTTCGAACAGAGAGCGACGCTGGGCGTGCGCCTCAGCGGGCTGCCGTCCAGGCGGCCATCGCCAAGCTCGGGAGCTAACTGCTTGCTCTCATTATAAGCTCAGTCCTACCTGAGAGCGATCTGACGCTCAGCGTTGGCGAGGGCGACGCCGCAGTTTCCGCTGGGTGGACCACATGGACCTGAACAGGAGCAAGCCAAAAGCGCCAGCGGCCACCGTGCAACCCACGGCGGCTTCGTGCCAGCCACCTTCATGGAAGTGCAGCGCGCCCACCGCGGACGTGATGCCCAAGGCGGTGAAGATCAACTGGTGACCAAGCCCAACATAAATCGCCGCGTTGTCCACCTGCCCCAAGACGCGCACCGCCAGGTCTCCCTGCATCGCCCGATTGGTGAACTTCTTGAGCTCCGCAGGGAGCGCCATCACCGAGAGCGCCACATCACGGCTGGTATCGAGCATGAAGCGTGACCAATCCCCCGCCTCGCCAAGGACGAACTTCTCGATATGTGGCCGGATCACATCCATGGGGTTGAGGTTTGGGTCGAGTTCGGTGCAGAGCCCCATGACCATCAAGATCGTTCGCTCGAGCATGATCCACTCTTTAGGCACGTGGAACGTGGTGGTCAGCTCAGCCAGGGAGATGTCCATCTGGCGCAGGTCCGCGAGGTTTTCGAGCCCCTTCTGAGGATCGATCTTGATGTCTTTGAGGTTGAAGCTATCCAGATGTAGCTCCGCCTGCACGCGCCCATAAAAGTATTCGATCACGCGCTCGTAGATCTGAGGGTCAGCCTTATGGGCGATGAAGCCCATATCACGCAGCGCCGCGGTGAGGCGCTGCGTGTCGCGGTTCAAAGCCCCATGGAGCAGCTCCACCAAACCATGACGCATCGTGTCCGAGAGCTCAGCTACCGCGCCAAAGTCGATGAAGTGAATCTTTGGGCCTTCGGTGACGAGGATATTCCCTGGGTGTGGGTCAGCGTGATAGAGGCCATGGTCGAAGATCTGCCGGCAATAGGATTCGATCACCAGCCGTGCGAGCTTTCCGCGGTCCACGTTGATTTGCGCGAGGGCGCGCATATTGTTGACCTTCACGCCAGGGACGAACTCGGTGGTGAGCACACGTTTGGTCGTCAGCTCACGTACCACCCGCGGGAAGCGCACGTCTTCATCGTTGGCGAAGTTCTTCCCGACGTTTGCGCTATTTCTCGCCTCGGCTGTGTAGTCGAGCTCCTCGAGGATCATGTCGCGGATCTCGCTGTAGACCGAGTCCATTCCCTTGTAGGGGATGAAGCGTTGCACGAGCTGGAAGATGCGCGCGAGGGCCCGCAGATCAGCGCGCACGATGCGTTCGATGTCGGGGTACTGGACCTTGACGGCGACTCGATGACCACCGGGGAGCTGCGCGACGTGGACCTGCCCGATGCTCGCGCTGGCGATGGGTTGCTCCTCGAAGCTCTCGAAGAGATCGAGCGGCCCACGACCGTCGAATTCGTCGCGCACGCGTCGTTCAATCGCCTCATAGCTGCGCGGAGGGACGCGGTCTTGGAGCGTATCCAGCTCCTGGCGAAACGCAGGTGGCAAGAAGTTGCTCATGCATGAGATCAGCTGCCCCACTTTGATATAGAGCCCTTGGAGCTCAACGATGGCGCGATAGATGCGTTGGGCATTCTTCACGTGTAGGAGCTCGAGTTTGGCCGCGATCCTCGCAGGGGACCGGTAGCGCGATTGAAAGCGTAGCCATAGGTATGAAGAGAGCACCACCAGCGTAACCAAGTACGCCTTGAAGATGCGCCACGGCGGACTGACCGGTTGTTGAGCCGTCTGGGTTCGCCACCCATCTACCGAACGATGAGCCTCTGTTGTCTCGACCACGCGCATTTTGGAAGTCACCATCACAACGTTGGATTGACCCAATCATAGCGCGAAAGGTGGCCCATAGGGAGACTCGCGAAGCCCCCCCCAAGTTGACACGAAGCGTCAGGGGCTTATGCTCAGAAGAGTCGTTTCCAACAAGAGGATGTGGTATGGCCGACGAATCACCCGACCTTGAAGAAATCCCGGGCGAGGATGCGAAGCAGAAAGACGAACGTTTTCGCCAAAAGTTCGAGGGTTTTGTGCCCGACCTGCTCAAGCGCACCTTCTATGCAGGGGTGGGCGCGATCTTCACCTCCGAGGAGAGTCTACGGCGCATCGCCAACGAGTTTTCTCTACCCAAGGACGTCGCCAGCTACCTCGTCACCCAGGCTCAAGGGACAAAAGACGAGCTATTCCGAATTGTTGCCACCGAGGTTCGGGGGTTTCTCGAGAGCCTCAATCTCAGCGACGAGCTCCAGCGTCTGCTGACCAGCCTCTCCTTCGAGATCAAGACGGAAGTCCGCTTCATTCCTAACGCGCAGAAGGTCAAACCTTCGATCAAACACTCCGTTTCCGTTCGTCGCCGAGGTGAAGATCGGCCAGAGGCTGCTCCAGACCAGCCTGTAAATGATGAATAACGGTCTGTCGATCTCTTTGCCGCCGCTCAAATCGCTGATCACGGCTAGATTCTCGTGAAGTAGCGACAACTTTGCCGACTGTTGTCATACATCGACAACTCTCTGTTCCAATTGCGCTAATGATAAGAAGAGTGGGTCGCTGTCCGATGGGCCTACAGAACCAAGGCTCATGGGGGTTTTTGGGCGTGGCAGCTAGTGAAGTGACTGTACTCATTGTTGACGATGATCGTGCCGTGCGACGCACCTATGTGCGCATGTTGGAGCGTTATCATGTTCTGGAGGCCGAGAGCGGTACGGCGGCGCTAGAGGTGATGGAGCAGACGCTGCCCTCCATCGCCATCGTGGATTGGAAGATGCCAGGGCTCTGTGGCGGTGATTTGTTATCCTTGATGAACAGCCGCTGGCCGCATATCCCCCTGGTGGTGATCACGGGCTATTCTGATGAGGAGAAGGCTGTCGCTGCCGTGGAATATGCTCAGGCTTACCTTAGAAAGCCTTTCGCAACGGAGGCTCTGCTCGAAGCAGTCGACCGTATACTCAAAGGCGCGGGGCAAGGGGGTGGGAGGCTTTCATCGGAGGTCCATGTCCGTGGAGATATCGCCGTAAGTCGATCCCGTTGTGAGGTTCGGATTCGTGGGGGGCGCCGGATTCCGCTCACCACCACGGAGTTTTCCGTGCTGCATGCCCTCCTCGCACGAGCCGGAGAGGTGGTCGCCTATCGCGAGTTGGCGCGCGCTGTCGTCGCACGAGAGGCGTTCACGCGCTATGAGGGCGCTGAGATTTGTAAACATCATATCAGCACCTTGCGGCGGAAGATCGAGATCAACGCTGCCCGTCCACGCTACATCCGCACGATATATCGGCGCGGATATATGCTCGTGCCTGGAGGCAAATCCAAGTCCTGACGTCACGAGTTGGCCTCGTAGCTGGCGGAGTGACACACTGGGCTCATGTCCCGGTCAAGTGAAGAGCGCCAGATCCCCTTTGAACATCAGCGACTGGCCGAGGAAGAACTCCTCATTCGTGGAGAGCGGATCTACCAGCGCTTGCGCAGCCGTCGCTCTTTGCGAGCGTTCTCACCCCAACCTGTACCGCGTGAGGCTATGGAGTGGGCGGTGCGCTGTGCAGGGTTAGCGCCGAGCGGTGCCAACCAGCAACCCTGGCGTTTTGTCGTGATTGGTGACTCGGCGCTCAAGCGCGAGATACGGCTGGCGGCGGAAGAGGTTGAGCGCGAGTTCTATGAGCAGCGTGTAACCGAGGCGTGGCAAGAGGCTATCGATCCCCTCGGGACGAGCTGGAAGAAGCCCTTCCTCGAAGAAGCACCCTATCTAATCGCTGTTTTCGCGCTCACCTATGGTCTGGACGAGCAGGGCGAGCGCACCAAGCATTACTACACCAACGAGTCGGTGGGCCTGGCTTGTGGTTTCTTGCTCACAGCGCTTCACGAGATGGGGCTCTGTACTTTGACCCATACACCAAGCCCCATGGGTTTTTTGTCGCGGATTCTGAACCGCCCGCCCAACGAGCGACCTTTTTTACTGATACCAGTGGGTTACCCGGCCGAGGGGGCAACAGTCCCTGATATTGGTAAGAAGCTCCTCGAGGAGATCGCTGTTTGGCATGAGTAGCGTGCAGGCAGCAGAATCAGCGGCATACAAGGCTGGGCATAGCCCACATGCTCAGAGTTCGATGCCTTCTACGCGCATGGTCGTGCCAACGACCACACCATGCTTCTTGCAGAAGCCCGCGTTGACCTCCACCACATAGCGTGAGGGCGCCTCGATGCGTCGCGAATCGAGGGTCATGGGTCCTGCGTTTTCCACGAGCCCCACCACCTTCATCGTTTCGTCGACAAAGATCATGTCCAGAGGAATGTAGGTGTTCTTCATCCAGAAGGACTGTACCTGCAGTCGGGAGAAGATGAAGAGCATGCCGGCCATGGGGGCGAGCTCTTTACGATACATCAGCCCTCGTGCGAGTTCAGCGGGTTTGCGCACGACCTCCACGCTCACGCGCAGGGTGCGTCCCCCAGCCTCGAAGATTGTGACAAGAGTCTGCTGGCGGGCGCCCAAGGCGCCCCCGCCACTCTTGGGGGGGTCCTGGGGTGTTTCGGTGTTCTTCTTGCCGCTATTCGGACAGGCGCTGAGCATGAGCAGCGCCAGTGGGGCAAGAACAAAGACGAGGCGTGGTAGTAAGCGCATGACTCCCCTAATATACCGCCAAGCTGAGAGATGCGAGAAGGGGCGAAAAAATGACCAAGAAACATGGAGAAGGTCGCCCTCTCGAGGGCCGGCGCGTCGTCGTCACCCGACGGGGCGAACAAGCCGAAGAGACCTGTGCTCGCCTGGAGGCTCTAGGCGCAGCCCCCATCCGTATGCCCACCATCGCCATCGAGCCCGTGGGCGATCTGGAGCCTCTCGCACGTGCTTTGGCCCACAATCCCGCCCTCATTGTCGTCAGCAGCGCCAACGCCGTGAAGCCCCTTGTCACCGCGCTAGGGGATCGGGGGCTTCAAGGCGCTCAGCTTTGTAGCGTGGGCCCGGTCACACGTCGTCGCCTTGAGGAGGCTGGCTTGGAGGTGGCCATCGAGGCTGAGGACTATCGCGCTGAGGGGCTGGTTGAGGTGCTCTCAGGGCGCGTAGAGCGGGGGGAGCGGGTGCTCCTACCGGTGGCGCGCGTCACACGAGATGTGCTCCCTGCCGCGCTCCGTGCTCGTGGGGTCGTGGTGGATGTTGTTGCGGTCTACGAGACGGTGTTGCCGGTGGAAGGAGAGTGGTCCCCAGGGCTGCGGGCGTTGACCGCAGGTGAAGTGGACGGCATCCTTTTTTCGAGCCCCTCTACGGTGCGGAATTTTTCCCGCATCACGGGCGCTGAGAGGGATTCTCTGCTCGCCTCGGTGAGAGTGGCGGTGATAGGTCCTGTGACGGCTCGTGCCTGTGAGGACTTGGGAATCGATGTGCATGTGATGCCCGCACGCTACACTCTCGAGGCGCTCCTCGAGGCCCTGGTGGACTATTGGAAGCTCGGATAGCTCTTCGCAAATCGAGGGAGCTGCGCTGGAGGCATGGCGCCAAGCCTGGAAGATCAAATCGCTCTTTGGTGGCGTGGCCCTTGCATTGTGGGTTGGCGGGTAAGAGTATCTCGGTTTGGCTAGGTGGTTGATGATCCCCACCGACGTCATCTAGAAGGAGCCATCCATGCATTTTCCTGAGTATCGTGGGCGGCGCAGCCGTCGCAAGGCGACGATCCGCCGTATGCTGCAGGAGACCCATGTTGGGCCTCAGGACCTCATATGCCCGCTCTTTGTCGCAGATGGTAAACATGTGAAAGAGGAGAGCGCGTATCTCCCTGGCGTCTATCGCTACTCCGTTGACCGTCTCAAAGAGCCTGTGCGTGAGCTAGCGGAGCTTGGGGTAGGCGCCGTGTTGCTCTTTGGTATCCCCAACAAACGCGATGAGCTCGCCCGCGACGCCGTTCGTGCTGACGGGGTGATCGGCCGCGCGTTGGCCGAAATCAAGACCCTGGCCCCTCAAATCGTCACCATCACGGATGTGGGGGTCAGCGCCTACACCTCCCATGGCCACGCTGGGCTCTTACAGCACAACATGGTGGACAACGACGCGACCCTCGAGCTCCTCGCCGAGATGGCGGTGATTCATGCTCAGAGGGGGGTCGATTTTGTCTCACCCGCGGCGAGCATGGATGGGCAGGTGGGCTTCATTCGGGAGACCCTCGACGAGGAGGGCTTGGACCAGGTAGGGATCCTTGCTTGTTCCGCTCGCTATCGATCGAGCTATGAGCAGGTCTCCAATCCAGCGGTGGATGGGGTCGATGGCGTGGATCGCAGCACCTACCAGATGGACCCTGCGAATATTCGTGAGGCCTTGCGGGAGGCGTCCATGGATGTCGAGGAGGGCGCCGACATGCTGATGGTGAAGCCCGCGTTGGCCTACCTCGATGTGATCGTACGCATTCACAATGAATACAATGTGCCCATCATCGGGTTTTCGGGCAGCGGCGAGTACCAGATGGTGCACGCAGTGGCTGAGAAGGGTTGGGTCGATGGTGAGCGCGCGATGATGGAGAACTTGCTCGCCATCAAGCGCGCAGGGGCCGAGGGGATTGTCACCTATCACGCCTTCGAGGCGGCGCGAGTGCTCAACCGATGAAGATGACACGTTACAAAGTGGTCGAGACACAAACCGTCACCGACGAGGACTTGGAGAAGGTCCTCAACGAATGGGTGGGCAAGGGCTGGACCTTCGACGGGATCCAATTTGCCATGCGTGACTCATCCAAACGTCCCGCTATGGCCTTCGTGGTCTTCACGCGGAGCGAGCCATCAGAGGAGTCATCATGAACAGAAGGGGCAAGGTTAGCGAGACGCTGCTCGTGGCAGCGTTGCTCGTGGGCTGTTCAGCGGGCGAGCCTCAGGTGCTCAACGACGCCACTCTTGGGGAGCAGAGCTGTGGTCCCGAAACGTGCGTGGGCTGCTGTTTGGGTGAACTTTGCCTCGAGGGTCGAGCCGTGAGCGCGTGCGGCAGCGAGGGACTGGCCTGCAAAGAGTGTGTGGGGGGCACGATCTGCCAAGGCGCAACCTGTCGACCGCGCGCTGAGGCTTGCAGCTCCGCCAACTGCGGCGAAGGATGCTGCATGGGGGATATTTGCCGCTCAGGGGTAGGCAATGACGCTTGCGGCATGGGAGGCGAGCCCTGTGTGGACTGCGCCGCCAGCGGTGGCGTGTGTAGCGCGGCGACGCGGATCTGTCTCACGTCTTGTGTGCCTGACTGCCGGGGAAAATGTCGAGGAGCCGACGATCGTTGTGGTGGCAAGTGTGCAATCAATGATTGTGCCGGCTGCTGTGAGGGACAGCAGTGTTTGGCGGGTGCCTCTGATCGGGCGTGCGGCAGCGCGGGCAGCGAGTGCGTGGATTGCACAGGCAGCGGGAGCTGCGTCTCAGGGACCTGCAGTGAATGCACACCTGACTGTGCTGGAAAATGTTCGGGCGCATCGGATAGCTGTGGCAACGTCTGTCTCACCAGCGATTGCGCGGGCTGTTGTGATGGCGCGGTCTGCGTCGGGGGCGATGAGCTGACGTTATGTGGTCAGGGCGGCGTGCCTTGCGCCGACTGCGCCGAGAGCAGCAGCGTTTGCAGCGGCGGGGCATGCTCGGGGTGCATCGCCAAGTGTGCCGGCCAGTGCCCTGGCGCCTCCGATAGCTGTGGGGGGACCTGCAGCAGCAATGAGTGCAGCGGCTGCTGCGATGATACCACCTGCCTCAGCGGCGACAGCGACACGGCATGCGGAGGCGAAGGAGCGGCGTGCGAGGTATGCCCGGCGGATTTTGATGGCTACAAGTGGAGCTGCGAGCAGCAGGACTGCGCCAAGGATACCCCCACGAGCGGCGTGTCATGCACAGGCCAAACCGGTGGTAGCGTGTCGTGCACAGAAGATGGTCAGCCGGGGAAATGCTGGGACGATAGTTGCTGCACCGGTTGTTATGACACCCTCCTCGACTTCTGTTGGGGGGCCATCAACGACAGCGATGACACCTGCGGCACTGGTGGCGTGAGCTGTGATGATTGCACCCAGAGTCGCCTCTTCTGTGTGGATTATCTTTGCGCCTCCTCGAGTGGACCTTGCGCTGGAAAGGAGTCTTTGGACGCTTGCCAGCGCGCAAACGGTGACCCGGGTGTTTGTGTCGCAGGGGAGTGCTGTTCAGGTTGCTACTACTCTGAGGGAGGCGTCA
>JAFCZD010000031.1 GCA_019314525.1 Deltaproteobacteria bacterium | reverse complement strand
CGGCCATCCAGAGGCGCAGCTCGCCCTCTCTGATGATAACATCGATGGGCGGACGAGGGACGCCAAGGCCCAGCTCGTCCTCGGGGCAGAGCTCCACCAGCTCGAACTCTTGCGCCAGGACCTCGGCGACGATGGCGTTGTATTTCTTTCGACCGTCATAGCGCACCGCGCGACCAAGCAAGCAGGCAGAGACGGCGATCTTGATCAGTGAAACCTTCATCACGAAGCCTTCATGCTCACACCAAATAGCGCGTGGCGGGCCCACGACCCCTGCGTTTGACGCGCCCTGCTTCCAGCAGGCACCGGATGGCTTCGTTGAGGGTGGAGCGGCTCACGCCGAGCTGCCCTTCGAGCTCCCTTGGTGACGCGGGTGAGCATGTGGAGAGCAAATCCACCACGCGCTCACCGAGGCTCTGTTCTCTCACGCGCCCTCCGCCGGGCCCCTCCACCTCCACTACCCGTACCTCGGCCTCCTCACAGAGGCTGGCCATGCAATCTTGGACATGCACCATGGAGCGACAGTTGTCGGGGCCATGCTCATCGAGCCATGCACGCAACCGATGCACCGTGACGTGGAATTTCCCTTCGTGATCGACGTGGCGATATTCCGTGCCCCAGACCTCCGTGTAGAGCTGGGGAATGTCCACGACAAAAAGTCGACGGGCGAGGATCGACTCCAGCAGCCTGAAGATCAGCTGATCCCGCACGAAAAAGGGGCCTATGCCGGCGAGGTAGAGCATGCCCTGCACGCGATCGAAATAGATCGTCGACTTCAGGTCTTGTATTCGAGGCGTCCAGAGCCGCATCAATGAGAGCTGCTCGGAGGCGTAGCGTTGACGAATGATGACGTGCGTGGTGCTAGGAGTGCGGCCCTCTTTGACGAGCTGCTGCAGCAGCTGCAGCCGACGCACATAGAGCGGGATTTGGGTGTGGTGCACCAGCGCGCGAAAGACCGCCAGCTCGTCTGCATAGTGAGTGAGCTCGGCTGCCAGCACACAACAGAACTGCACCTCACAGAGCAGAGGGACGTTGGCTTTCGTCTCGGCGAGCCCTTGGGCGCGCTGCGCATAGCGCCGAACATCGGCGAGGCGCTCTTCCAGCAGAGCCACGCGCATGCGCGCCAGGTTGCGCTCTCCATCCAGCGGTTCTGTGAGGAGGCGCTCCTCTCCAGGCCAACCATCGATCACCGCGTGGGCGCCCTCGAGGTCGCCCATGCGAGCCTGGGCCACCACCAACGCTGGCTCGGTAAACGCCCGGGCCAGTTGCTCGGAGACTTCGTCACCATGAAACTCGTCACAGAGGGCATAGGCATCGTTGAGCAGCTCCAAGGCGTGGGCATGGCGCTGCGCGTGCGTCGCGAGCATGGCCTCTACCCGCAGCAGCATCTGGTACTTCTCTGGGGTGTTCTGCGCACGGTTCTTCCAGGCCTGCACCACAGCCCAAACCTCAGCGCAACGCTCGCAGAGGGCCAGCGCCATCAGCCCATGTCCTATGCCTGGCGCCCACGCAGGTGTCTCAAGAAACCATGCGTTCTTTTCAGCGAGAGCCGCCGCTTTGGTGACATGCCCCTGAAAGAAGAGCTGCGTCACCTCCAACGACTCACATGCGGGTAGGGCAGTACACACCATCAGAACAACACGTCTCATTTCCCCAGCTACAGGGAGCATCTCATAAGTGTGGTGAGAATTGAATGCCACGTGGTGTCTAGATTGGCCTGTGATGCTCTATTTTGGCTGACCGCGCGGTTTACGAAGACCCCTAAGAACCGTCCTCTGGATCCCGACGACGAAAGACGCGCAAGAGCACGCTGTCTCCGGCACGCAACGCTTTGGCGACGCCGTAGCCCATGGGCGCGCCACCTATCGTGGCGCTGATCAGCCAATGAGGCGCCTTCGCGCCATGCGTAAGTGGCATTTTAAGCTCTATGAGCTTCACATCCGCACGACCGGGTAATGCGCCCCCCTTGATGCGCTGTATGAGATCGGTGTCCAAGGCGACCTCTTCACCGCTGCGCGCCGCCCGCGCCACGTAGCGCATAGCTTCGTCCAGCGCGCCATGGGCAGCACGCTGGCGACGGCGAGCCTGGATCATGCCTTCACCCCTCAAGGGCCAGCCTGAGTGATAAGCCGCAAGGTGCGGATGAAAACCAAGCACGCCAACAAAGAGCAAGAGCAGCAGAGCGCCACCGCCAAAAGCCATGAGGGAGCGGCGCAGATCACCACGGAGCAGATCATCACGTCGCAACGCGCTGGCCGCGATGCGGGCCATAGCCTCTACCCCCGAGGCCGCGAGCAAGCAGAGCGCCAGGAGCGCGGGTGTTACCCATTGCGAGACATGAAGCGCGTCGCCCCCCCTAAGACCTGTCAGTGTCGCTGCCGAAAGCGGCGCCAGCAGCCAAAGCACCGCCAAGGCACCGCCAACACGTCGGCGCCACACTTCCTGCGAGACCTTCTGCCGCGAAGAAAAGAGCCCCAGGGCCCGCATGGCACCCCCGAGGGCAAAGAGCCAAAGCCAAATCGGCGCCCGTGACGTAAGCCAGAGGAGCGGCTCCCAAGGGCTTAGGGGTTGTGTGGCGGCGTTGGCGGCCAGGAGCTGCTCAGCGAAGCCCGTCAGCGGGCGCGTCCACAACCCTGGCTGCCAAAGCAGCGCCGCGAAGAGCGCCAGCGCGGGCAGCGCCACCAGCGCACCGGGGAAACGCAAAGCGCCGCGCCGAAAGAGCCGCCCACCCAGGACGCCAAAGAAGATCGCCAGCACCACCACCACCACCGAGAGCCCCGCTAGCTGCAACGCCAGGGTAGACCCCAGCGCCAAACCAGCGCCCCAAAATGCCCGCCGCGCGGAGAGCGCGTGCTCCTGCTCACCTTCGACCTCAGCTTCGATGACGGCACGCCAGAGGCTGCAGCCACGCCAAAAAAACCAGACTGTGAGCAGATAGCAGAGCGACGCGACCCCCTCGACGCTCACCTCTCGCCCAGCGGCGACGAGGGGAGGCAAGACCACGGTGATGAGCCCCGCGACGAGCGCCACACCCCGCCCGAAAATCTCGCGACCAGCGACAAAGAGCAGCGCCGCCGTAAGGGCGCCAAAGAGCGCCGAAAGCACGCGACCAGCCATCAGCGCGTCTGCAAAGAGCGTGGCGGGAGAGTAGACGAGGGCCGCGCCCAAAGGAGCCCCTCGAGACCACTGCCAGGACGACGACGAGAGATCGCCCGCCAAGAGCAGCCCCATACTGCTGCGCGCGGCGCTGAGCAGCGCCTCCTCGCCGGGGAGCGAACAACCACTGTTGCCCCACACGCGCAAAAAGAGCGCGAGCGCGAAGAGCCCAGAGGCCAAGAGCAGATCCTGTCGCGCCCAGGCTTCACGGCGCAGCAGCGTGGCGAGGGAGGTGAGAGGACGCCTGCACCAGAGCAGGAGCGCTACCGCCAAAGCTCCCAGCGCCAAGCCACCGCCAAGACCACCACCCGAGGTAATAAGGTGAAGCTGAGACAGCGAAACCACAAGGGCCAGAAGGACGCCGAGATCGATCAAGAGCCGGCGGCGCATGATCTCTACCTCGCCGGGAGCGTGGTGCTCAGGTTAGGAGCGCCCGCGGGTTTTGGCTTGCCGTGAAGGAGCAGATCGTCAAAGAGCAGGTGGCCCCATCCACCTTGGGCGTTGTCGATGAGCTCGATATGCGCCCGCCGCCCGAGGAAGTCGGCCATGTCCAACTCTCGGCGCTGCATGATGTGGCTCTGCACCCCCGTGTCGCGATGGACCTCGCCCTGCCCCACCACCACCAAACGCATGACGAGGCGCTCTTTGTCGCGCCCACCGCCGATGCGATAACTCAGCTGTGGACGATCGATGACGAACTCGGGGCTGATCAGCCCCCCAGTGGCGCTATCACCGCGCACCAGCGAGCTGGCCAGGTAACGCCCACCAAAGGGCCCAGCCAAGCCCTGGTTGCCCCGGTCCCCTCCCGCGGGAGATGTGCCGAAGGCGCGCCCTGAGACTTTCCAGCCCTTGTAGCGCCCGGATTCGAAATCGAAGACCACACGCGCCCCTGGCGGCGGCGGCTCCTGGCGTTTGGGCACCAAGACATAGCGGGGCTGCACGCCATAACCTGTAACCACCCGCGGCGACTCGTCGGCGCGCAGGTAGTGCGCGAATTTGTAGTGACGCAAGATGAAGAAATAGTCGTGCCGGTCCTTGGGGCTGGTATCGAAGATCACCGCGCCATAGCGCTGCTGGGCTATCGCCTGATGGATACTGCGAGGGAAGCGCAGGCCAGCGCGCGTGATGTCATTGACGCCCATCTGGTGATAATGCGCTGGGCGCCCTACTAGGTGCGGGTAGAAGGGGTGGTAGGGCATCAGGATCGGCCCCTCCACCGCGTGCATGCGCGCCAACAGCTTGTCGGCCGCTGCATATGAGCCGCGCTGGGGCAAATGCGGTCCAGGCTTGTAGAGCTGCCCAAGCAACTGGCCGCAGAGGGCCCCACCGCAGATCAACGCCACAGACGCCGCCCAGAGCGGTCGACGCCCAAGGCCCAGGCGCGCCGCGAGATCTGCTGCACCCACGGCGGCGAAGATGGCCGCAAAATAGAAGCCTGGGATGTAGGCGTTTTGCACCGCCCACTGCGTGGCGAAGCCAATAGCCGACACCGCCAGTCCCACGATCACCAGAAACCACCAGAAGAGCAGCCGGCGTTCATGAGCATCCGGCAGGCGCCGACCCTTGAGCCATGTGCCCAGCGCTACCAGCAACCAGAGACCTGCCACCCCATAAGAGGCGGGCATCAACTTACCGAGCTTGAGCTCTGTCTGCGGCCAGACACGCTCCCAGTAGAGGTCGTGGCCTTGGTGCAGCTCGAAGATGTAGCGCCACATCCAACCCTCGGTGAGCAGCGAACCCACGAGCACTGTGCCACCTGCCACCAACGCGACCACGGGGACCAGCAAGAGGAGGCGACGCCAGCGTGTCAGCAGGGTCGCGGCGCCCGCGAAAAGGATGAAGAGGCTCGCCGTTTGCTTGGTGAGAAAGGCAAGGCCGAGAAGAACGCCCGCGACGAAGACCCACCGCCAGCGCTCGACGTGATAGCGCAGCAGGTAGAGCGCGGTGCTCACCAACGCCAAATAGAGCGAGTCATTGCGTACGAGATCGTACCAGGCGCCGGTGTGGGGGAAGCTCGCGGCCACCAAACCCACGGCCGTCAGACCCCAAGCCACACCCCAGAGCCTGCGCGCCCGCGGCGTCAACGCGGTGGCGACGGCGACGCTCTCGCGTTGAGCCACGCGAAAGGCCACGCCCAGGGCCGCCATGAAGCAGAGCAGCGAGACGATGCGCCCCAAGAGGTAGGAGACCCCAAAGATGCGACCCAGTGTGCCCACGAGATAGGGATAGAAGGGCGTGTAGAGGTAAGAGATGAAGTCCACCGACGGTTCGGCGTAGAGAGGCAGCCCTTGGGCTACGCGCAGAGCGTGCACCAACATGCCGCTCTCCATCCACTCGAGGTCGAGGGGATAGCCGATGCGGCCAACAATAATGCGTGAGAGGAGCCCAATGTGGGCGAGGGCCGCCAGCGCCGCGAGGGAGACACCCAACCAGATGGCGTAGCGTCTCCAGGGAGCGCTCGTATACCGCTCTCCCGCCCCGTCTTCCATCAGCGCTTCTCCGCTGGCCACACGCCAAGGTCACGGTCGAGGCGCTTGAGGCAACAATAGTTGCGCGGGCGCAGGCCCGGCGGATCGATGCAGACCCATTTGTAGCCTTGTCGCCGCCAGGAGCGCGCCTCGGAGGCGGGTGGTTTGTAGGGCCAATCCTGATGACGTGCCCGGTGGCACATCAAGTCCGGCTTCTGCTTGAGAATATAACTCTGGGGCGCCGACTTGCTGTGACCAGGCCGATCCCCCGATCGCGGCGCCTTGTGGGCGATCCACGTGTCGTTGAGGCCAAAGGTGTCGAGGGCGCGCAGGCGTGAGGCGTAAACAATGGCCCCCGCGCCCCCCACCGCCAGGAAGGTGTCTTTGGGCACACGATCACGCAGCCATCGCCCCACCAACACGCGGTCGGCGGCGAACTTTCGCAGGTAGCCCACGGTGTCCAGGCCCCAGCGGTGATAACGCATCTTGGCGTTGACGCGATGCAGGACAAAGGCGTTGAGCACGCCCAACCCAAGCAGGACCACCAACACAGGCACAAAACGTGTGGGACGCCAGCTGTCAAAGACACGTCGCGGGCGCTCGAGCGCCTCGCGCAAGGCCTCTTGGCCGAAAAAGAGGACTAGCGGCAACACGGGCAAGAAGAAGCGTCCCATGGCCATGAAGTCGCCCCCCACCAAGCACACATAGGCCATGAAGGGCAGCACCAAGAGCGCGATGTAGCTCCAGACGAAAGCCGGACGCAGGGGAAGTGCACCCAGCGCACGAGCACGCTCGGGTTGCCCATCGTGTTCTCCCTGGACCGCCTCTGGAGCGGCTTCCGATTCCGAGGCCGATTGCGTAGCTGACGCCTTCTCGGCTGCAAGCCAATCTCCAGCGGCAGGTTCGGCAGGCGTGAAGGGGGGCTCCGCGTGGCGCACGTCTTCTTTTCTCCAGACCGTGCGCGGCCAAAACAACAAGGCAAAAGGAGCGAAGACATAGAGCTTGTTGAGGTGAATAAAATCCCAGAGGTAGGGCAGGCCCCACTTATTCAGCATCAGCCAATGGTCGCCACCGGCCTTGACATAATACGTGTTGGGGAAGGGGTAACCGTAGTAGCTGATGCGCCACCCCATGAACACGCCGAAGGGGATGACAAAACCCAGCACCCAGAGCATTTCTCTGCCACGGGGCATCAACCGGCGCTCGCCCAGCAGGTTCGCGCCGAGGCGATGTAGCCCGGTGAGCCCAAAGAGCAAGAGCCCCTCGGGACGCGTCATGGCCGCCAAGGCGAAGATGCCCCCTGAGAGCGGTCGCCTCACCCGGCCTGCACTCTCGGCCAGGTAGAGCACCACACCGCCCAAGACCAAGGCGCCGAAGAACTGCGTCTCGAGCCCTCCCGAACACCAGACGGCGAAGCCACCCACAGAGGGCAAAAGCAGCGCCGCAAGCATATCCCAGGGGTTGCGGCGCCCTCCGCGATAAAGACGCGTCAGCACATAGATCAAGACCAACGTCGCCCCACCGAAGAACGCCCCAAAAAGTTGCGATGTCACCTCGGGGCGCAAGCCGACCTTTAGCAGTAGTGCCAGCATGAGCGTCCACAGAAAATTTGTGTAGCCCTCCACGCGCTCACCAAGGTTGAAGGAGAAGTCTCCATGCATGGCGAGGTTGTAGGCGTAACGAAAGCTGATGTAGGCGTCGTCGGAGATGAAGCTGTAGCTCGCGGCATGCAGCCAGAGGCCAAGGATCGCGAAGAGCAACACGGCGGGGATCAGCAGGCGCCCCACGCCGCCCTCAGCCAGGCCTGGCACAACGCTCGCTTCCCGAGGACCTCGAGAACTCATTTGACGATCATCGCGTCGAAGCAATAGTGTCGCCCACCCGAGCGAGCCGTGGAGATCTCGAAGGCCACCTCAGCCCTCTTCCCAGCATGCGCCACCGTGTCCACCCGCCACTCGCTGAAGCCGCGGCTGTTGGCCCGCACGTCAGTCTTGACGCTCTTGCCGTCGATGAACACCTCGAGCTTCACCGGCGCGCCGCTCGAAAATGAGCGCACAGCGTTATCGGTGAGGCCGTGATGCCCAAGGAGCGTGCGCCCCAGCGTGCGCCCAGGGAAGGTGACCCGCAGCTTGGCGCCCTGCACCGGGTGAGCCCAGATGCAGCGCCGCAAGGCGTCCCCCACGCGCTCCGAGCTTGGCCCGACATAATTCCAGGTCGGTGGCGAGCATTGGTGGCGCAAGCCGTCCTTCTTGCACACCTTCGTGCCGCTGCTGCGGGCGAGCGTCACCTTGGCGTCTGCCAGGCGATCGATGAGGGCTTCGCCCTTGGGCCCCTGGCGCGCTTTGCCACGGCCCTTGAGCGCCATGGCCCCTGCCACCAAGATCAGCATGCCCACGCCGAGGGCCACACCATAGCGCTCGAGGCGCGGTCCCCAAGGCGCCAGCCGTTTACGAATTACTGCCAAGGGGCCAGCCAGGCGCCCCACCAAAGGACTCGAGCGATAGTGATTGAGCGCGAAGAGCCCCAACACCAAAAGCGCCAACCAGCTGAGCAGCGAGCCCAAGATATTCACTGCGGGCCAGCCGTAGGTGAACGTGATCAACCCGTTCTTCGCGGGCACCTCGATGAACATCTCATGGCCATCCAGCGCGCCTGTGGTAATGGGCAAGCGCTCACCCTCCACTTGGGCACGCCAGTTGGGGTAGTTGGCGACATGGAGCGTCAGCTTCGACTGGGCGGTGGCCCCGCTGACGCGCAGCTGCATGCCATCGCCTCCAGGGTCGAAGCGATCGATGTTCACCTGGCCTGGCCCCTTCAAGGTGAAGCGGCTTGGGCTGTAGCCCTTGAAGCGCGAGACAGTGATGGCGCCAAAGCGCTTGACGAGCTCAAGGTCTGCACGCCCGGCGCCGATGCTCACCACGTATTTGACGTTGAGCAGCTTGTAGAGCGTCCGGTCGGCCTTGTCGGGTTTGTGGATGAAGTTGATCGCCGGTGTGTAGCCCACCTTGTAGCTCGGCAGGTGGTTGTAAGCAGTAGCCGCGCCAAAATAGTGATCGTTGTAGGAGCGCACATAGGCGACGCGAAAAAAGGGCCCCCTCTGCAGCTCTTTGCCGAGGGTCTCTTTGGACCAGCTCAAGTACTGCTGATAGGACTTCCAGTAGGCCACCTGCTTGCGTGTACGGGGCCGGCCCAGCTCACGCCCGTACGTCTTGGCATAGTGCTTGAGCACAGGCTCGGCGAAGGGTGCTGCTGCAAAGGCCAGAAGGCCAGCCAACGCGTAGCGCCGCCAGGCGAAGGGCAGCCGCTTGCGCTCCCGCGCCGAAAAAAGCACAGCCAAGGCGTAGCCAGCCAGCAGCCAAATACAAGGCTTGGCGAGGATCGACAGCCGCTGGAATTGAATCTGCCCAAAAGAAGGTGAGAGGGTCAGCAAGTCAAGGCGCTGAAAGGCCGTGCTCGAGGCAATGAAGAGCGTCGCCGCCCCATAGCCGAAGAGAAACGTACCGCCAAAGTTGCGCCGCCAAAGGGCCACCGCCGCGCCGAAAACGCCGAGGATGATCACCGGAGGCATGGCGTTGTCGAAGAGTGTGCCCTGCCAGAGGCCGCTGCCCATCACATCGAGGGTCTTCCACAGCTCGCCGTATTTCGCCATCCAGCTGCCCTTGGCGACGAAGGGTAAGACCCAGAAGGCTGCTAGGGCGCCGCCGAGGGAAAACACACCGAGGGTACGCGCCACAACCCGCCCGGCGGGCTCTTTTCCGCCTAGCGCTCGAGCCAGCAGATAGATCGGCAAGCCGAGGCCAAAGTAGAGCACCGCCACGGGGTGCGCCACCAAGGCCAACCCCACCATGGAGGCCGCCACAGCAAAGTCACGAGGCCGGCCACGCACGAGCACGCGATCCAGCGCGGCGAAAGCGAAGAAGGTGAAGCCCGAAGAGAGCACCTGAGGCCAGACGCCCCAGTAGATCGTGTAATTCCACCCCCCCTCGCGATATTGCCCCCGATCGAGCAAGAAAAAGAGCGCGCCCAAAAAGCCCGCCAAGCGGCCAAAATACACACGGCCAAAGGCATACACGCCGCCAGCGGCGATGGCATACATGGCCGCGAGAGCGATGGCGTAAGAGGCCTCCCAACCTAACAATCCAAAGGTACAAAGGTAGACCAAGGCGATGAGCCAGTCGCCGCCTGGCGGATAATCTTCTCCCGCGGGATAACCTGCGAACCAAATATCGCTCCACCCTGAGAGCTGCCCCTTGGCCAGCATCTGTGTGACGAAATGCCAGGCCCGGGCCAAGTGGATCGTGTGGTCCTGGGATTGCACCATCATGCCCAAGAGCGTCGGCCAGAGCAGGCCGAGGGTGACGATCACCAACGCGACCATCGGCAGCGAGCGCGGCAGCCACGCCACGCGACGACCACGGATCACCCACGGGTCATCGAGAGAACCGATGCTCTGCAGCAACAAGGGCACCAGGGCGTAGAGCCCAAGGCCCACCGCGGCGATACCAAAGAGCTGTAGTAGATAGATCTTCGAAAAAACCAGGGGCAGGCCCACACCAGCGGGGATCGCGGCGGCCAGGGCTTGGACCCACCACACCACTGGCCGCTCGCCGGACTGCTGCTCTTCGGTGACCATAGGCTCCTGCCCAGAGGCAATGGCGCGTTGACAGCGCGCGAAAAAAGTCAAGGATTACGCCGCTGGATACCAAGAGAGCAGGAAGGTGTCAACGCCGGCCTCGGTCAAGGTCGATCAGAGCCAGCAACACCCTCGCTAAGTCAAAAGCTTGATGTATGCGCCCAAGATCGCTAAAGGTCGCTCATGCCATCGGCCCTCTCTCTCCCTGCCCCCCTGCCCCGGGATCGCACCCGGCGCGTGGCCCGTGTGGGTGGAGCCTTGGTGGCCTTGATGCTCACAGGCTTCTTCGTCTTTCAAGGCGCGCGCATTGCCCAGATGCCCACGGACAAGATCACCGCCTGGAATGTGATCATCGACGATGGCTTCTATTATTTGCAGGTGGCGCGCAACATCGCCCGTGGCCGTGGCTCCACCTTTGACCGCCTCAACCCCACCAACGGTTACCAGCCCCTGTGGGCGCTAACGCTGGTGCCGATCTTTTGGCTCACGAACAACACCCACCTGGCGGTGCAGCTGGTGTTGCTCTTGGCCACTGCTCTTGGCGGGGCGGCGATCCTGCTCTTCTACGCGGCGCTCTTACGGCTGGCGGGGCTGGCCACGGCGTTGATCGCCACCACGCTCTTTGCCACCAATCCCTATTTCCTCCAGCTGCTCCAGGGCGGCTTGGAGACACCCGTGCTCTTTGTCTGCCTGGCGAGCCTCACGCTCTTCTGGGCCCACCGGGGCTCAACGCTGCTCCTTGGACGACGCAAACCCGCGCTGCTCTTTGGCCTGCTCATGGGTCTCACCGTGTTAGCCCGGGTCGACGTGCTGCTGCTCCTGCTGCCCCTTGGCCTGGCCATCGCCCTCTGGCCTGGCGCGTCGATGGCCCCGCGGCTCTCCCGCACCCTCTGGACAGCTGCAGGCGCGGGCCTCGTGCTCGCACCCTACGTGGCGTGGAATGTCATCGCCCATGGCGCCCTCGTACCCGTGAGCGGCCTCGTCAAACGTTGGGTCGTCGCCACCTACCAGCCCACCCACGAGCTCTTTTTACGCACTGAGCAGTGGCGGGGCCTGGCGCGCACCACAGACCTGCTTTCCTGGCCCCACGGCCTGCACGAGGGGCAACGCATCAGCTCGATTCTGCCCGCCCTCGCCTACCCTGCTGCCATGCTCTTGTTCTTGTTCGCGCGCCTCGCCTGGCGCCGTCAACGCCAGCGCCCCCAGCTGATGCTCGCCCTCGGGGGCGCCATGGTCGTCGGCGTCGCCTGCCATACGGCCTACCTCTACTTCATCTACCGCTCCTGCTCCCATTGGAACTACCACTACTTCTTCCCCCTGGCGCTACTCTGGACCCTGCTCTTCGCCACCGCCGCCCCGGCGCTCATCGGCGACCTCGCGCGAGGCGTCGACCGCCTCCTCGGGCGCTTCGCCGTCTTCTGCCGCGCCCAAGGCATCCTGGCCTTGGTGCTCTGCCTCCCCCTCATCGCTAGCTGCTGGCACCTTGGCGGCAAGGCAGCGCGCAAACACGCAAACTATGTCCACCAGCACCCCGGCGCGAGCTTCCGCCTGAGCCGCTTCCAGGCAGCAGAGGTCCTCCGCCGTGACTTCCCAAAAGATCCAGTCTTTGGTGCCTGGTGGGCTGGCACGCTCGGCTATTTTTCAGACCGTCGCGTGGTAAACTTGGACGGCGTGATCAACAGCCGCGACTACCTTGAGCGCTACCTCAAAACCGATAAGGTCCCCACCTACATCGAAGAGGGGCCCATCACATATCTCGTGGACTTCTTCTGGCGAGATCCCCTGGCCAAGGGCTTCAGGCCCTCCCCACGTGCCTTCTTCTGGGAGCACGACAAAGAGCACATCATCAAGAGGCTGCACGGCAAGCTGAAGCAGGTGCGGCGCGTGCCCTTTCGCGGCGGAGGCATGTTCGTGCTCAAGGTGCGCAAGCCAGCGAAAGCCCCCTTCCAGCGCTAGCGAAAGATCCCCCTCCATAGAGTCATCGGCTCGCGCACCAACACACGGCGTGTAAAATCCAGCAACACGCCATCGAAGTCCTCACGGGGATGGTCCACGAACACCTGCTTGCAAGCTTCTTTGGGCAGACCAAAACGTCGCAAGCCGCGCCAATGCTCGACCCACACCGCCTGGCGAAAACACTCTGCCTCGGGAGAGACCCCAGCCACCGGCCGTACGCGGTGGTTGAAGAGCAACGCCTCCTCCGCCACCTGCTGCTCCCGCACAGAGAGTGCGACTTGCCCAGTAACGCGCACAAAAAGGGCCGCTGAACGCTCGAGATACGTCTCGCCGGGCACGTCGGCCACGAGACCGAGGTCGTGCAACATGGCGATGAGATAACCCAACCCAGGGCGCAAGATGAGGTTCTGGCGCGCCAAGAGCATCTCGGTGAGGCGATGCAGCCGCAAACAATGGTTACGCAAACCCTCTCCGGGGTAGGGGCTCAACCGCTTGAAGACTGTATCGGCGAGGGCGCCCAGTCGCAGGGTGTCCTGACTTCCACTCACGGTGTACCTCCTGAGAAATAACATTGGAGCGTAACATGAATCCCCAACACGCTGGAGGGTTGCGTTATGCTCCCTCCATGGCCAACACGCGCGCGCCCTCGCGAGGGGTAATCGTCTGCACCGAAGGCCTCGAGCGCTGGGGAGGTGTCGAAGCGTTACGTGGCCGTGAAGCGCTGAGCGGAGTCCCGCTCTCCACCTGGACCCTCTGCGGAGATCCACGCCGCGCCGTCGAGCAGCTCGGTCCCGTGGACGATCTCTTCGCACTCTCCGCGGATCCCGAGGCCACCCAACGCGTGGTGGCCCTCCTCGGCGAGACATGGGGTGAGCGGCTGCACCCCATCGCCATGCTGAGCGATCGCAACCAAGCAAGCCAATATGAAGAGGACGGCGCTGTCTTTTTCTGCCAAGAGCTCGACAACGCGGCCAAGCTCATTGGGGTCCCCTGGCGTGACGCACGCCTCTCCCTCGTGCTCCTCGCCTACAACGAAGAAGAATCCATCGAGCGCGCCATCGCCGACGCGCGCCGCTTCGCCAAGCTCAGCTTCTCACTGCACGAAATCGTCGTGGTGGACGACGGCAGCCAAGACGCCACGCGCGCCCGGGCCGAAGCCGCCGGCGAGGGCGACGTGCGCCTGGTGGTCCACGCAGAGAACCAAGGAATGGGCGCGAGCATGCGCGATGGTTTCGCCGTGGCTCAGGGCGACTACGTCACCCCCTTCCCCGCTGACCGCCAGGTACGCCCCCAGTCCCTCACCCCTTTTCTTCCTCTCCTTGGCCCACGCGAAGCGGTGGTGGGCTACTACGAGACGCCCCACACCAGCGGCGTACGCTCTTGGCTTTCAAAGGGCTTCGCGGCTCTGCGCCGAGGCCTCGGAGGCCTACGCATCCCTTACGACGGCACCTACATCTTCCCCCAACGCTTCTGGCCAAGGGTGGATGGGCGGCTCACCGCCGCCACGAGCTTCGTCTACAGCTATGAACTGCTCGAGCAACTCTCGCGCCTTGGCTGCGGGCTCGAGCACGTGCCTGTGCGAACCTTCGCGCGTGAGCACGGCGAAAGCCGCGTCGCCAAGCCTGGGCGAATCATCCGCGTCGCTCGGGAACTCTTCGCCAGCCGCACCCGCGCCCTCACAGTGGGCTTCAAAGACCGCCTCAGCCGCCGCTGGGGTGGAGGCGAGTAACCCTGCGTGACCAACAACATGACGACAGTTCAAGGCCCAAAGAAGAATTCGGCCAGGTCTAGAAGCTGCCCCAAAAGGACAAGCCAACGCCTTGCCGCAAGGGCACGAGAGAGAGGCGACGCGAGTCAGAACGCGCGACCTTCGTCACGCTCTCGCTAAGAAGAAGGTAAGCGCCTACGCCGGAGAGCGCGGCGCCCGTTCCGAAGAAGGCGGCGCCCAAGGGCAGGGTATTGAGCCGCTCGGGGCAATCCTCACCAGGCCAGGCGCTCTCACAGGTGCCCTCACCATCCATCACCATCAACACGATGCCCGTGACCATCGAGGCGGCACCCAGAGCGATGCCCGTCCATCCGAGGATGGGCCGCACCTTCGAGCGGCGGGCCTTTGCTTCTGCCACAAGGTTGAGGGTTACGGTCTCTTCGCTCCCAGCAATGACCGTCAGGGTCTTGCGTGCCGCGAGGTAGCCCTCGAGCTTGGCGACGATCTCGTGCTTGCCAGGCAGCAGCTTCAGCTTGGTGGGTGTTTGGCCCATGGGTTGACCATCTACCTCAAGCATGGCTGCTGCGGGCGCTGTCTCCACGGTGACGTCTCCTGGCACGGCCCGCTCGGTCTTTACCTTGGCGCGAAGGGCTGACGCCGCGAGGTCCATAGAGCGCGCTAGTGCGGTGAGGCTGCAGACGTGGCACGTGCGCTTGACCTGGACTGAGGCCTTGCCACTCTCAGCATCAGCCAGCCAAAGGTGCAGCTCATAGAAGCGGTCCTCTCCCTTGACCGTCGCGCCCACGATGTATTGCGCCTGCAGGGCAGCAGCGATCTTTTGCCGACACACGTCGTCGCATGCGCCCTCGGTGGGCATCAGCTTCGTCACCCGTGGACCATCTTTGACGATGGCGCCCGTGGCCTTGAGGCCAAGAGCCAGACGCTGGGTGCAGATGGATTTCACCGCCGGGGTCAGGTCGCCATCAAAGACGACGGGCATGACACCAAAGGTGAGGTCAGCGGCTTGGGCCGTGAGGGCGGTTGACAAGATGATGCCCAAGGCGGCACCGGATAAGAGGATATGGTTGAAGCGTTTCAGCAACATGGGCGCAGTCTACCCAGGTGGCCCCAACCATTCTACCCTCATTCTTGTCACGGCTGTGCTTTCGGTGGGATACCCTGGTCTCAGAGCGAGACCAAACCGAGAGCTTGCGCCACCCTTCGGGAATCGCTACCTTCTGACAGTTTTTCCGGAGGAAGATGTGTCCCGAGCGATTGCGTTTATGAGTGCGCTCACCCTTTCTATGGCGATCCTTGCTGGATCCGCTGAGGCCCAGAAGAAGGCGCCCGTGGGGGCAGAGGATCCATGGACCCGCATCGACGGTGCGGTCCAGGAGGTTATCACGGCCTTCCAGGGCTACAGCTTCCGCCGTGGTGGGAGCATATTGCTCAGCGCCTTCGATATCGCCCATGAGCACAAGCTCCTCGGGGACAAACGCATGGCGATCCTTCACGCCCTACGTGCCCTAGGGGTGGTGGCGGGCAACGACGACCTCTACCGTGGCCTGCACTACATGACCCAAGCCCTGCGCATCGACCCAAAGGTCTCCCTGCCCGAGCAGCTGCTCACTCCGCAGATCCTTCAGGTGGTCAAGAGCGCACACCAGGCGGTCAAGGCGGTGGGTGGCAAGCCGCCGAAGATCCACCTGGCGCTCTACACCGAGAAGGTCGAGTCTAAGCTGGACACCATCCGCAAAGACCAACGCGGGCTGGTGCACGAGACGGTGGATGAGGCGCGGCGCGGCTACCCTGTACCTGTGAAGGCCGCGGCGGGCATTGATATCCGCGCCTCACGCTTCTACCTTTATTTTCGCGCCGCCAAGAAGGTGAAATACGAGCGCATGGAGATGAAACAATCTCGTGGAGCCTTCCGCGCCGCTATCCCGTCCCAGGTTTGCAAGGGGCGCTATGTTCACTATTACATCGAGGCTCGCGACCAACGCGATCGTCGCGCGGCCTCCCACGGCTCGGAGCGCAGCCCCAACGTCGTGATCATGAAATAGGTCGAAGCGTCGAAGCGTCGAAGCGTCGAAGCGAAGGATATCACCCCCATCGACCCGTTTGGCCCAAGAAAACCACCAGCCTGGAGAATACGATGCGCCCGCGAAGCCGTGCTACTGCTCTCAACGTTGCCCTTGGTGTTGTCCTCGGCATGGCGCTCGCCTGTGCCCCTATCGCTACCCTTGCCCTCGCGGCTGGGAAGAAGGAGGTGGCCCAAAAACCCAAAGTGCAGCTCACGACCTCTCTAGGCACTATCGTGCTACAGCTCGACGCCAAGCGCGCCCCCAAGACCGTGGCCAATTTCCTACGCTATGTGCGTGAGGGCTTCTACAAGGGCACGATCTTCCACCGCGTGATCTCGAATTTCATGCTCCAAGGTGGCGGCTTTGACACGAAGCGTAAGAAGAAGAAGACCCACGACCCAATCCAAAACGAAGCCGACAATGGTCTGAAGAACGCTGTGGGCACCGTCGCCATGGCGCGCACGGGGGATCCCCACAGCGCTTCAGCGCAATTTTTCATCAATGTGAAGAACAACTCCTTCTTAAACTTCCGCTCCAAGAACCAGCGCGGCTGGGGCTACACTGTCTTTGGCAAGGTGATCAAAGGCATGGACGTGGTGAAGAAGATCAAGGCCGTACCCGTGCGCAATGAGGGTGGCCCCTTCGCCAATATGCCCGTGACGCCTGTGGTTATCACCAACGCCCGCCTACTTTAGGAGAACGACCATGCGTAAGTTAATGCCGCTCCGAGCCCTACCCGTCTTTACCTTGGCGTTGGTCTGTGCTGCTTGTCCCCAAACGTCCAAGACGAACCCCACCGCAAAACCCGCGGCCAAGACTGCCGCGGCGACTGCTGGCGAGAAGGCGGCCCCTGCCGCCACCCCTGTGAAGCCCGCTGCCAAGTCCACGACCCCCACCAAACCAGCCAAGAAGGTGGAGATCAAGACGAGCTTGGGCGTGATGGTGGTCGAGATCGACACCGAAAAGGCGCCCATCTCTGCCCTCAACTTCACGCAATATGTCAAAGACGGCCACTACGATGGCACGATCTTCCACCGAGTGATCTCGACCTTCATGATCCAGGGCGGTGGCTTCTCCACGAACCGTCAGAAGAAACCCACCCGCGCGGGGATCCAGAATGAGGCTGACAACGGCCTGAAGAACCTGCGTGGCACCCTCGCCATGGCACGCACCCGTAGCCCCCACAGCGCCCAGGCACAGTTCTTTATCAACGTGGTGGACAACGCCTTCCTCGACCATAAGGGCAAGACCTCTCGGGGCTGGGGCTACACGGTCTTTGGCAAGGTGGTCAAGGGCATGGATGTGGTGAACAAGATCAAGGCAGTGGCCGTGAGCAACGAAGGGGGCCCCTTCGCCAATATGCCCACCACTCCAGTGGTGATCGAAAAAGTCCGAGTCCTCGAGTAGTTCGCCGACGAGTCGTTCGAGGCTCAAGTAATCCAAGGCTCTGACCTGCACCCGCCAAACGCGACCATGTGCCAACGGGAGACGCCGTGAAGCTGATCATTCAGATCCCCTGCTTCAACGAGGAGAGCACCCTCGCTGAGACGCTGGCTGATATCCCACGCCAGATCCCCGGCGTCGACAGTGTCGAGCTGTTGATTATCGATGATGGCAGCACCGATAAGACATCTGAGGTTGCTCAAGAAAACGGGGTGCACCACGTGGTGCGCTTCCCGCAAAACCGTGGGTTGGCCCGCGGCTTCATCGCTGGCATCGACGCTTGCCTCAAGCTCGGCGCGGACATCATCGTCAACACCGACGCTGACAACCAATACCGCGGCCAGGATATCCCAAAACTCATCGCGCCGATCCTCGCAGGGCAGGCAGACGTGGTGGTGGGCGACCGACAAGTTGAAACGGTGGAGCACTTCTCCAACACCAAGAAGAAGCTACAGAAGTTTGGCAGCTGGGTGGTGCGCCTCGCCTCTCACACGGAGGTGCCCGATGCCACGAGCGGCTTCCGCGCCATCAGCCGCGACGCCGCCCTGCGCATGTTCGTCGCCAATGAGTTCACCTACACGCTGGAGACGCTGATCCAGGCCGGTCACGCGCGCTTCGCGGTGACAGGAGTCCCCATTGGCACCAACACCAAGACACGTGAGTCACGCCTCTTTCGCAGCATCCCGCAGTACGTCAAGCGCTCAGCGACGACCATCCTGCGCATCTACACGATGTACCGCCCGCTGGCGGCCTTCCTCTACCTCGCCGCGGCCTTCTTTTTGGTGGGCGCAGGCCTCGCGGGTCGCTTTGTCTACTATCACCTGACCCAAGATCAGGCGGGCCACATCCAATCCCTCGTGGCCGCGGCAGTCTTCTTGATCGTGGCCTTCGTGGTGATGCTCGTGGGCATGCTCGCGGATCTCGTCGGTGCCAACCGCAAGCTCCTCGAAGACGCCTTGGTGCGCTTGAGGCGCATCGAATACGGCCACCCCTCGCCCGCTGAGAGCCAACGCACGAGCGAGGGCAGGGGTCCGGTGGAGCCGGTGGAGCCGGTGGAGCCGGTGGAGCCGGTGGAGCCAACAGAGCGGTGAGCGAGGCGCCTACCCACGAGGCCCGCTCTCCTTTTCGCGGCCGCGGCTTCTGGCTCAAGGCCGCGCTGGGGTTGGGGATCACAGCAGGTCTCTTCGTCTTCCTCTTCCGCTTTGTCGATTGGAGCCACGTCGCAGCGCTGACGGCAAAGGCGCGCTGGGGCATCTTGCTCTGGGTGTTGCCGATCTACGAGCTGCTCTATCTGGCCCGCGCGGGACGCTTCGTGCTGCTCGCGCCACGCACGCCTTTCGGCGTGATGCTCTGCATTGCGGCGGTACACAACTTCAGCCTGCGGGTGCTGCCCATGCGCACCGGTGAGCTCTCCTACGCGCTGCTGGTCAAGAAGGCTGGCACCTCGGGTCTTGGCGAGAGCCTCCTGGGGCTCTTCCTGCTACGCATCCTCGATGCCACCGCGGTGGTGGTGATCTTCGCGATCTTCCTTGTGCTCAACCAGACCGTCTACCAGGGCGACTTCTCCTTCGGCCTCTGGCTGACGTTGGGGGCCGCGACTGTGGGGCTTTTGGGTGCGCTCTTCTTCCGTCAACTCTTGCACCTCGGCTTCATCATGCTCAGCGCGACCTTGCACTTCGTGCGCCTGACGCGCGTCGCCCGGGTGGCGACCCTGCTCGAAAAGCTCCGCGTGACCATCGGCTCCTTCGACCGCCTCGGTCTGCGCTTGATGTTGGCGCAAATTGGCCTGACCACCGCGGCGTGGATGTTGAATTTCTTGATGATTTTTGTGACGATGCACGGGTTCTCCGTCCCGGTGAGCTTCGCTCAGGCAGTCCTGGGTGGCACGGGAGCCACCGTGACGGGTTTCCTCCCCGTGGGAGGGATTGGCAGCTTCGGTGCCATGGAAGCGGGTTGGGCTCTGGGCTTCGCGCTGGTGGGCCTCGAGGCCTCGCTGGCGGTGGCCTCGGGCTTTGCCTTTTCGCTGATGACCTTCGCCTCAGCCGCCGCGTTGGCGCTGGTGCATTGGGTCATCTTGACTCAACTTTCGCGAGCCCAGACTTCGCAGAAGCCTTAGCGCGATGTCCGACAAAGACCTCTTCCTACCCCCCGACGTCGAGGAAAATCCCCTCGAGCTGGAGACAGCGGACATCATCGACCACCCAGCCCAGGTGCCGGATCTGGAGCTCAACACGTCGGGTGATGGACCACCGCTCCCTGCTGGAGCCCTCGCGGGGGCTGCGAGCAAACGCGCTGGGACGTCCCTGCCCCTCACTCGAGGTGTCGCTCTGCTTCTGCTGCTGCTCTTGGCCCTGGTGGGTTGGGAGGTGGCGGCGCTCGTGTTGCAGCAGCGCAACGCCCCTGGCGAAGCGCACTTCAAAGCCGCCGTGGCCAAGCTCACCAAGGAAAAAGGAAAGGCGCGCGACGCAGTACTCGTGGCCCCAGCCTGGGCCGAGCCCACCATGCGACAATACCTGGGTACCCACGTCGACCTGAAGCTGGCAACGCTCTCAGATGTCGACGGCTTCGCCCGCGTGTGGGAGCTGTCCATGCGCGGTGCTCGACACCCCTGGCTGGAAAAGATCGCCGCGCCCACCAAGAGCTGGCGCTTTGGCCCTCTCACATTGGCCCGCTACGACAAGAACCCCGCGAAGCTCAACTTCGACTTCCATGAGAAGCTCTCCTCGGCGCATGTGTCGGTGGAGCCTGGCACCCCTAAGTGTCGCCGCGTTGGTAAACGCTTCGTCTGCTCGCCCCAGCGCTGGAATTGGGTCGGTTCTTATCTCGCAGAGGTGGGGCACCGTCCCTACCGCTGCATCTACGCCCACCCCGTGCGAGGCCATAAGCTACGCATCGACTTTGCCCGTGTAGCTTTGGGTGGGAACATCGTCGGCTACACTGGCATCGACGACTTCGAAAACCGCAAGAAGGCCAAGGGGCCTGTCACCCTCACCGTCTTCGTCGGCGACGAGCAAGTGGGGCAGGTGCTGCACCAAAATCAGTGGCCCTGGCAACGCTTCACCATTGACACCCATCGCTTCGTGGGCCGCTTCCAACGGGTGCGCTTCGAGATAAGCGCCGAGAAGACCGCCTACCGACACTTCTGTTTTCACGCGGAGGCGAGACGCTGATGGACGCCACGGGGATCAAAGGTCGTGATTATCTGGTGGCGTTGCTGCTCTTCTGCGCCACCTTCGCGGCCTTGGGCTGGGCCCAACGCGACCAGGGCGTGATGCGCGACGAGGCCACCTACTTCGAGGCGGCCGAGCGCTACATGGGTTGGTTCTCCGAGCTGTCCCGCAATATGGACAAGGGTCAGACCAAGCAATCCTTCAGCGCGCAAGGCATCTCGAAGTATTGGCGCGTCAACAACGAGCACCCAGTGCTCTTCAAGACCCTCTTCGGCCTCTCGTGGCGCGTCTTTCGCAAAGATGGCCCCCACAGCCAGCGCCTAGGGCGGCGCACCCAGACCGGCAAGAGCCTGGGTTGGATGGACGAGGTGAGCGCCTTCCGCCTGCCAGGCTGGCTCTTCACAGCCCTGGCCATGGCGTTGATCTACCTCCTCGGCGTGCGCATGGAGAGCCGCATGGCGGGGCTCTCCGCGGCGCTGCTCTTCATCACGATGCCGCGGGTCTTCTTCCACGGACAGCTGGCCTGCTTTGACACGGGGGTGACCACCTTCTGGCTCTTGGTGGTCTATGGCTATTTCCGCGCGCTCGAAAAGGCGCCCTGGGCGATCTACACAGCGATCTTCTTCGGTTTGGCCCTGGCGGCCAAGCACAACGCCTGGTTCATTCCTGCGCTCCTCTTGATCCACTACATGACGGTGATCTGGCCTGACCTCTCCCTACGCCCTCTGCGGCTGCCGCGGGTACCGTTGGTCTTCATCTCCATGGCGATCCTCGGCCCTGTCATCTTCTACGCCCATTGGCCCTGGCTCTGGTTCGACACTGTCAAGCACCTCGGGTTCTACTTCCGCTTCCACCTCAAGCACTCCTTTTACAATATGGAGTACTTGGGCGTGAATTGGGGCATGCCACCGCTGCCCTGGAGCTACCCCTTTGGCATGACGCTCTTCACCGTCTCCACGGTGACGCTCTTGCTGGCGCTCGTTGGGGCTTGGGTTTACCTGCGCACACCCCTGTTGGGGCTGCTCTCGCGCGTCTTCAACACTCGCCCACCGCGCTACGACAGCCCCTTCCGCTACCCAGCGCGCCGCAGCTGGCTGCGCCCAGGCAAGGGCCTCGATCCGAAGGTGGGCACGCTCCTCGGCCTCAACCTGCTCTTCCCACTGGTGCTCATCGCCCTGCCCTCCACGCCGATCTTTGGTGGCACGAAGCATTGGTTCCCGGCTTATCCCTTCCTCGCGCTCATGGCGGGGGTGGCGCTCTCACGCCTCGCGC
>JAFCZD010000785.1 GCA_019314525.1 Deltaproteobacteria bacterium | reverse complement strand
CCCGGCAAAATGGGGATCAGCTCCGTGCGCGCGATCTCGTTGAAAAAGAGCGTCGCGGCTTTGGCGGCGTGGTAGGAGGTGCCGCAGCAGACGGCGAAGATGCGCCCCCCACGTGCGAGGGACTCCATGCAGATGCCAGCGAAGCGGTCCACGGCCGTGGCGAACTCTTGCACCTCTTCTCGCTCGAGCAGCACATCAAAGAGGCGCACGGCGAGCAGGTCGCGCCTATCGCGGGCCATGGTGAAGAGGTCGGTAAAGAAGCCCGCGTCTGAAGAGACAAGGCGCTCGGCGAGCTGTTCGGCGGGCTCGTCGATGCCCGCGGCTGCGATCTCCGGGGGGATGGCGTCGAGCAGCCCGGCGAGGGGTGGGCTCTGCACGAGGGCGTGAAATTGAGCCCGGATCACCTCATCATCGTATTCGTCGCGCAGCAGATCGAGGTCGGCGCGGATCGCCGCCAGGTCGTCCGAGGGGCATGCCGCGAGGGTGGGCTGAATCATGCTCACGCCCTCGCTGCCGCCACGAAAGAGCGTCACGACGTTGCGCGCTGTTTCTTCCTGGGCGCTGATCTCCTGGTCCATGAAGGTCTCGAAGGGGGGTAGCAGCGCGGTGTCTTTGGCGCGGAGGCGGCTGCGCACGGGGCTGCGGCGGAGCTCTTCACCCGCAGCGATCTGGCGCTCAGCTTTGCCTTCACGCACCACCCGTGGGCAGATGGCATAGATGGTGTGGGCTTCAGGGGTATATTCAACGAAGTCGCCCTCTAGCAGCGGCACCACCACGCGCGTGAGCTTCAGCACCGAGGAGAGGTCTGATGAGGCGATGCCGAAGCGTCCGCTGGCCTCGTCCTGGCCGATGCCAAAATAGAGGCTCGACCCTTGTTTGATCGCCCACACGGTGCGGCTGACGGGGTCGACGATGACCGCCGCGTAGGAGCCCTCGAGGCGTTTGGCGGCCATGAGCAGGGCGCGGCGCATGGCAGCGCGGCGCTCGCTGGCCTCTTGGGGCTCGTCTGGCCCCAGCTCTTGGGCGAAGTAGTGCTCCACGGTATGCACCACCATCTCACCGTCGTTGTCCGAGAGCACCTGGTGCCCTTCGCTCGTGAGCCACGCTTTGAGGTCGTCACAGTTGGTGATGTTGCCATTATGAGCACCGTAGAGCAGCGTCTTGCACTGCACCAGGTGGGGCTGGGAGTTTTTGTCGGTCACCGCGCCGAAGGTCGCCCAGCGCACCTGACCACAGAAGATCTGCCCGGCCATCTCGGTGATACCGAGCTGGTCTACCATCACCGAAGGCGCGCCCACGCCTTTGACGAGCTGAACCTCCAGGCCGCGTCCTTGGAGTGCGCCGCCTGTGGAGTCGTAGCCCCGATATTCGAGGGTCTTGAGCAGATCGGCCGCCACCCGGCCGAGGTCGTTTCGAAAGTGTTCGCAGATCAACCCAATGACACCACACATGATCGGCACCTCGTGCGCGTAAGAGCCCTCGAGCCGATGTAACACTCACGCTTCGATTGTGCCACGGCTGTGCCACGCTCCTTTCAGGATCCTGTCGTTTCTTGTGCACTGGGCAGCGTCCTACTACAGGCCCTCTACGAAAGATCCGCCCATTACAGTATCTTAGGCATCACGTCGTCCCTTTCCCTTGTTTTGGTACGAGGTGTGCATTTGGAGGCCCGTAAATGGATTCGAGGAGAGATCATGAGAGTAAGTACGACAATGGTCATGGTGGTCGCGACGGTATGGCTTGCATCAGGCTCGGCCCACGCCGACATGATGTTTTGGATGTTCACGGCCGACTGCGACACAGCGGGTGAGACAACCTTGAAGGTTCAGTGCAGTGAGGGTGTCGACTGCATCAACACGTCGACCAAACTCTATGGTTGTGGGGGGACGTGTGATGGGCCTGATCTCGTGGCTGATGGGGTGGAGTGGACGGAAAAGACTTGTGCTTGCTCCTGCATGCCAGAAGGACCAACAGACTTCGATTGTTTGAGCGGCACCCAATGCCCCGAGGGAAGCTACATGAAGTGCAACGAGAGCGCTGTGGCAACGCTACCCGTAGGTTGTGAGCAGCTCGGTTATAAGGCGCTCTGTCCTGAGGCGACGTGCGAGGGCATCAACGAAGATCCGTTCTTTGGCGATCAGAACTGTGGTGAACTCATTATCCCCGAGGGAACGGACGTCACCGGTTGTCTGGCAGAGAAGACTGATTCGGGTCCTGTGGTTGCTGCTGATTCTGGTCCAGTCGTCAGCGCCGATTCCGGTGTAAGCCACGACGCGGCAGCACAATTGCCCAGGGACGATGACTCGGGTGGGTGCTCTCTTTCGCCAGGTCATGCGAGCGCCTCGGTGCTGATCACCCTGATGTTCGTGCTTGGGCTGGCGCTCTTCACCTCACGTCGTCGCTCTTAACCAGCTGCCTCAGGGCGCCCCATCATGACTGGATACCTCGCCGCTCTCGCCCTCACCCTGGCCCTCGAGCTGCCCGTGGCGCTGTTGATCTTGCGAAAGAATCGCGCACGGGTGCTGCTGGCGGGGCTCGTGGGCAATGGGCTGAGCCACCCTGCTCTGCATTTCTTGTTGCCCATGGTGATCGTGCCCCAGGCAGCCCCGGGGCCCTTCATTCTGGTGGGTGAACTCTCGGTGTTTGCTTTCGAGGCGCTGCTCTATGTGGCAATGGTTCGCCCGCAGCCGTGGACGCTGGCTGTTGTGGCTGCAGCGGCTGCCAACGCGCTCTCATTTGGTGTGGGGCT
>JAFCZD010000222.1 GCA_019314525.1 Deltaproteobacteria bacterium | reverse complement strand
CCTGATGCTCATCGCCCTGATGCTCATCGCCCTGATGCTCATCGCCTTGGCGCAGCGTCGGATCGTCATCTCCTGGCTCAGGCGTCTCTGAGGCCGCCGAGAGGTCGACACTAACACCAGAAAAATCAACGCCCTCACCAGAGCCAGCGCGCCCCTTGGACAGCGCCCGGACCGCGCGCGCCTTATCTTCGGGAAAGGGCGTGAGCTGCTCGTTGGGCAATACGCAGGCCTCTGAGGCGAGGCTCTGCACCTCTGCCCCGGCAACGAGTTCCTGGTCACGCTTTGCTTGTAATGCGCGCTTCATTTCTGTGTGGCCATAGGGATCGGATTGCTGGTCAGCTGCGATCACCGACCGCTTCTGCGAGACCCGCTCGGTGCCGAATTGTACCGTGTCCAACTCACGCTTTTCATCGCGCGAGGGGCCGCCGCCACCGCGTGGATGGAGAATCTTTCCGGCTAAGTCGTCGTCGGAAGGCGTTGGTGCATCAGGCACGTTTTCGTTGAGGTAATCGCCCAACTCTTTGGGGAAGGCCAAGAGATCGCGCTGCCGCGCAAAGTCGAGCAGGTCATCACGCAGCGACGCGGCGTCGGGGTAACGATCCGTAGGGTTATGCGCCAGAGCCCGCATCACGATCTGCTCGAGCACTTCAGGATAATCCGGACGAAGTGATGAAGGCAGCGGGATACGACCTTCGATCACCCGCCGCATGGAGAGGCTGCCGCTCTTGCTGGCCCTCGGCAGTTTGCCCGTGGTGAGCTGATAAAGCACGACGCCCAACGAGAAGATGTCGGCGCGGTGGGTAAGCTCAGCACCGGTATACTGCTCGGGCGCCATATACTGCACCTTGCCCTTGACCACCCCCACCTCGGTCACCTGCACCTTGCCCACGGCCTTGGCGATGCCAAAATCCGTAACCTTCACGGCGCCTTCGCGGCTGCACATGATGTTGTGCGGGCTGACATCACGGTGAATGATGTTCAGCGGGCGGCCCTCAAGATCCTTCTGTCGGTGGGCATAGTCGAGGCCCATGGCCGCCTCGGAGACAACACGCAAGGCCAAGCGCATGGGGACACGCCCCTTACGATGGCGCTCGATGCGAGCCAAGGTCGCCAAATCACAGCCATTAACATATTCCATGGCGATGAAATATTGGCCCTCGTCCTGACCCAACTCATAGATTTGAACAATATTGGGATGGGAGAGCTGAATGGCGATGCGTGCCTCGTCGAGGAGCATCTCGGACACGGTGGGCACATCGGAAAACTGTGGGAGGATCTTCTTGACCACCGCGAGGCGGCGCACACCCGCCATGCCCTCTTGTTGAGCCAAGAAAACTTCCGCCATCCCTCCCTTACCCAGCCTTCGCAGGATCTTGTAGGTGGAGGTGGCCGAACGGCGGTCTGTGATCAAAGTTCCTGCCACAACGCGAGTGTACCCATGCAGCGATTCGACAGCAATGGTGTGTGGGTCATTGGTGACAAATCAGGGAGTAACAATTGACGTGCCGGAGCCCAGCAGGTATTTTGTTCAACGTGATTAAGGGTTTAACTCTCGTCTGCGCCCTCTTTTTTTGTGCGGTCACCCTGCGGCCTTCCCTATCGTACGCTCAGGGCGATCCTGAGGCGCTGCTACGGCAGGCCGAGAAGTACTACGAAGCGCTCGAGTACACGCAGGCCCTCAAGATCTTGCTCGCTGTGCAACAGGCAGCAGGCGTCACACCCATTCAACGGTCACGGGCCTACCTTTATATGGGTGTCTGTTTCACCGCCCTCGGCAAGGCCGAGCACGCGGTGCAAGCCTTCATGGAGGTCCTGAAGCTCAAGCCCCGTTTTCGCTTGCCTGGAGGGGTCTCCCCGAGCATCCGCGCGATGTTCCAGCTTGCACTCAAGCGGCTCAAGATGCCCGAAACTCCGCCACCCCAGGCTGGAGGCGCCGGAACACCGGGAGCCCCAGGCACACCTGGACCTGGAGGAAAACGCCCGCCCAAGAGCCCTGGCATGGTGGACCTCACTGTGCTCGCAGCACCACGGCACGCCAAGCTCGGCATGCCGATCACCGTCGAGGTCCAGGTGCAAGACCCAAAGAAACAGGTCGAGTCGATCCACATCCATTGGCGCTTGGTGGGCGGCCCCGACTACTCCACCATCAAGGTCCCTTTCGAAGCAGAGAAAGACAAGACCAAGCTCGAGCTGACGATCCCTGGCGCAATCCAGGGAGATAAACCAGGCCAGCTGCTCTTCTTCGTCCAGGCCATGGGTGGCAGGAGCGACAAGCCCCTCTCTCGTGATGGCGACGAGGACGAGCCTCACGAGGTCTCTCTACAACGCGTGGGTGACGGCAAGAGCAGCTGGGGCTGGTGGACCTTGGGCATCGTCGGCAGCGCCGCGGCCATCGCCGGTGGTGTTGTCGCCGCCGTTTTGCTCACCCGCAGCTCACCCACACCTGGAAGCGGCGCGGGGGTCTCAGTGGTGATCCGATGAGGTTCTCTCTTCTTTCGGTCAGCCGACTCGGCCAACTCAGCCGACTCAGCTGCCTGGCGATGATCGCCAGCCTCGCAGCCTGTGGCGCGAGTGAAGACGTCGTTGCCATTGCGCCGCTGATCTCGGTCCAGAGCAAGGCCATTGGCTTCGTTCAGGTCTTTCGGGTAGCGGCGTTGCGCCAGACCACCACCGATGGCCAGAACATCAGCTGTGACGACTTCCCTGCCACCTTCCAGCTTGGTGACGCGCGGCTGCAGAAGTGCAGCCCCGACCCCAGCGTCGCGGCCACATGCGAAGCTCAGGTGCCTTGGGAGCTCGGAAAAGAGATCGAAGCGCGCGTGGATCTGCAGGTGCCCTTCAACGAACGGCTGCTCTTCGTCGTCGAGGGCGTCGCCTCCAACCCCCTAGCCGGCGGCACCCATGTGGTGGTGCGCGGCTGCCAAGGCAACCTAATCTTTGCCACGGGCGCAACCCACCAGACCATCGCCATCAGCGCCCAGGCCACCCTCGGCGCGGCGTGCCCCACCGGCGCCGGCTGCGAGCTGGGGCTGCAATGCCACCAAGACCCCACGAACTTCCCTGGCGGCTATTGCACCCAACGACCGTGCAGCTCCGACGCCCAATGCCCCCCGGGTGGTGTCTGCATCAACGACCCCTCGGGTGGAATCTGCGCCCGCCCCTGCAATGCCACCCAAGACTGCGCTGGGGCCGGCATAAACAACGAGTTGTATAACTGTGAAGGTCGCTTGGCGCCCACGGGCTGCCAACGCGTCTGCGTCTGGCCCGCGTACAATCCTTCGGGCAAGTGCGGATAGGCCGTTTCTTTTCTTCTGGTTCTTTTGGTTCGCGACTTACGCCGCGTCTAGATGAGCCAGCGCTAGCGAGCCTCGCTCTGACTGCTGATCTCCTTCAGCTCGGCCATGGCCAATCGCGGCGCGCCCAGGCGCTTGAGGGAACGCGCCCTGAGCAAGCGCATGCGCTGAGACAAGTCCACAGGGCGAAAACGAGGCGGCAAAGACCGCAACGCCCGGGTGCCGAGGGCGAGGGCTGTCTTGTAGCCCCTGCGAGAAAAGGCAAACTCTCCCAAGGCCAAGAGCGCAGCGCTCCGCACGAGCTGCTCGCTGATGGCAGCTTCCGCTCCCTGGCCACGCTGAGCGAGGGCCCTCAAGCGCCTCTGCGCGGCGCGCCGCTCAGAGATGCGACCCCAGCTGATGGCCTGCCAAACGAGGGCTCTGCCTCGCGCCTGGAGCCAATCCTCGTCGACCTGGTCGAAAAAGCCCGCTGCCAGCGTGTATTCTCCCTGCCGCATCGCGAGCCGCCCTCGCAAGAGCAACGCCGTGTTCACATGACCTTGTGCTGCAAGTTGTGCGATGTCCTCCTCGGCGCTGCTCATCACAAGCTCAACCCGGCAACGCGCGCGACCGGCGAGCGCGGCGGTATCCTTGCCATCGCGACGCAGCACGGTTTCGAAGTGGTCGAGCGCTTCAGCGAAGCGACCGAGGCGCAAAAGCAAGCCGCCAAGATCAAGACGGGTTGCCGAGACATAGGGGTTCGCCGCGGCGGCCCTGGCTAAGCTCTCCTGAGCAGCACTGGCGTGTCCACGCTCTGCATGGAGTCGCCCCAACGCCGCGTGGGCTGCGGCATGCCAAGGGTGCAACACTATGGCTCGCTCCAAGGCTCTGCGCGCAACATGCCAGCGGCGGGCAACGCCCTCGCTGCTGTGAGAAGAAGCAGTCTGCTGGCTGGCGCTGGAAGCGCCCCTGCCACTAGCGAGAAAAACGGCTCGATGGCCCTCTTCTAGCGCGATCAAACCACGCAAATACCACACGCGCGCGTCCTCCTCCGGAGAGGCCGTGAGCATGTTGCGAGCGTGGCGATACCTCTTTTGAGTGAGCAGCAAACGTGCCTGGAGCATGGTGTGACGCAGCGTTCCTTTGGCCGAAGACGCCGCAAGGAACGCAGACGCTCGCGAAAGCTCCCCTCGCGCCAGCGCCGCCTCGGCCCGCAACAGTTGGCCTTGCTGCAGACAGCCCTTGCCACAGCGCAGAAGAAGCGCGTGAGCATGAGGCGCGTTGTCGAGGGCCAACGCAACTTTGGCGCGCAACGCAAGCATCTCGGCGCTGCCAGGTAAGAGCTGCAACGCCCGCTCTGCTTGCTCACGAGCCCACTTGCACTCTCCCGCACGCAAAGCGACCCACGCCGCCATGGCGTAAAATTCGGGGTCAGCCAAGGGCTCTGCCTTCAAGGCGCGCGTCAGATGAAAACGTGCGTCTGGCCAGTGAGCGCGCTTCTGCGCGATTGTTGCTGCCAGCACATGGGCCCAAGCCCGCTCTCGCGTGGACAGACTCGCCTCTTTTGCGAGCTGCTGAGCTTTGGCGAAGAGCCCCTCAGGCTGCTGCTCGTCATGCACCTGCGCCCGCAGCCCATCAAGCTCCACTTGCGCTGCCGAGGTGCGCCCCTCCATCTGAGAAGAAACAATCTGCTGACGGGCACGTGTCCACAAGCTCTGAGCGACATCCTTCTGCCCTAACGCCAAAGCCAAACGCGCACGTAGTCGCAGCCAGCGCCCGCCGCTGGCAAGAGGCCCCGCGCCCAGCACCCTCCCGGCCTCTGAGAAGCGTTTGGCGCGCAACAAGAGCCGCCCGTAGAGCGCCTGCAAGCGCAGATCGCTTGGATCGGCAGCCGTCAGATCGCGCAGGCGATCGATGGACTGCGGCAATGAAGAAGTGGCGAGACGCAGGGTGGCGTCAGCGAGGGTCAAGTCCTTGGCAGCGCGTCCGCCACGGGGAGCTCCCAAGCGTTTGGCCTCCTCAGCCAAGGCTGCCACACCAACCAGGCTCGACTCCCCAAACTCATAAGCCAAGCGCGCATGGGCGGCTGCAGCCAAGGCCACGACATCAACGCTGCGCCCCCCCTCCGTCGCGGCCAGCCGCGCCTGCTCCAACGCGCCCTTCAACTGCAGATGACTCGAACCCGCCGCCATCCGGCGCGCGGCCTCGAGATGTCGTGACGCACGAAGCTGCTGATGCAGCCACAGCGCTCCAAGCGCGACGAGGGTCACGAAGACGATCGTCAGCCCGGCAAAGATCGGCCAATGGCGCCGCAGCTGTGAGCGTCTGCTCGCTGGCAAGAGCTCTGAATAGGTGAGCGCCATCCCGTGAGCCAAGCCCCCGAACCCCCCATGACCCAAACGCGGGGTCAACGCCGCCAAGACATCACCACGGGCTGGAGGCGCAGACTCCGATCTCCCCAAAGCTGGCGCTGCCCCCAGCGTGGGCGCGTCCTCCAAGGAGAGGCGAAAACCGCGGTCTGTGGGTTGGTCGAGGCGCTTGACCTGTACAGCGGCGATGGGCACCAAATCCTCAGGCGGTTCGGGAAGCGCGGGCAAATCGGGCAGGGACAAATGGGGCGGGGGCGCATCGGGCAGGGCCTCTGGAGCAGCCTCCTCAGCGCTAGCTTCGTCCACAGCCACAGGCTCGAAAAGCATCGCGGACTCAAAGACCATCGAGGAGTCAAAGAGCATCACCGGCTCGAACTCCCCGGTGAGGATATCGGAATCCGTCAGGAGCTCAGCGGTGCTCCCTGAGCTGCCTTGTTCCTCGGGAGGCCGGTCCTTGGCGGGCCGGTCCTCGGCAGGCTGGTCCCATTCCACTGGGCTGGTCTCGACCAATTCCGGCGTGAAGTTACGGGTGATGGGCTCTGCCATCAGGGCAGGGTCAAGCCCCTGTCGCTCCTCGAGCAGCTCTGGGTCGATCTGGGGCAGCGCCAGGTGGCTTGGAGTGTCTGGCCATGAACACCGAGGTGTTGGCGAAGGGGCCGGTGTTGGCGACAGGTCCAGCGATACGTCCAGCGTCGGACCCCGCGTCGCCTCTCGCCTCAAAGGCACCGAAGGGTAGTTCACCCCTTCAGACGGTGTCGGCAGGTGATCCACGAGGCACCCGCGATCATCGAGGATCTCTTCATCGTCATCGAATTCGTCATTGAGCTCGTCATCGCTCCCATCTTCGCGACGAAAGCTGTCCTCCTCGTGGTCCTCGACGTCCATTTTATAGGTGTAGCTCGGCACCCCCCGACGCGATGAGGGATCTCCAGAGATCGCCGCAGGGGTTGCGGCCGTCGTCGGTTCGTCCTCTGGTGCTCGCCACGATGAGGTAACCTTGGGTGGCAACGCTTCCGTCACACCCTCCTCGTCCTCCTCGTCGGCCTCCTCGTTCTCATCACACTGGCGAGCGGCCTCGAGAGACACATCCAGCAGGGCGTCCCAGGGAGGATCAACCGGCTTCGTGGCGAACTCCTCGATCTCGATGGGGGGACCATCACCCAGCAGCCGCCCAAAGAGCGCATCCCCTTCGCCGCCCTCGGGATGGGCCGCGCGCATGAAGCGCTCCACGGCTTCCTTGAGGCTGGGCGCGCCGCTCCCGAGCAGGGGACCATAGGTCTGCTCCTCGGGGGTCTCCTCTAAAGGAGCGAAGCTCCCAGCAACGGCCATCATGCGATGGGCCCGCCTCTGCTCCGTGGGAGACTCTGCGCCTTCTGCCCTTGCGTCCTCGCAAGGCAGGGGTGGCGGCGTGATTTTCGAGGCAGCGCTCATGGAGACCTCCGGGCAAGCTTCACCCGTCGCGTCTCAGCGATGCAATTGTCGATCCAGGCGGCGAGGCAGTAGCCGCAGCAATATCAACACCTTAGAAAACGGCATCATGGCCTGGCACACCGAGAATCGAGGGGTGGCTCTTGGAATGGGATGAAGACCACAAAACACAAAAAAGGACGCAACAATTCTCGTGGGGAGCCCGATAACACCCTCAACCGGAGAGCACCCCATGCCGCACCCCTCCCCATCCACCAGCCGCACCACGATCTTGGCCCTCTTGGCCATCACGCTTGTGACATCGGGTTGCTCTTCTGTTGAAGACGTCACTGTCGATGAACCCACCGCGCCCACCGCACCCACCGCACCCACCACACCCCTATCACCCACCACCCTCTGCCCGAGCGACGCGCCTGAGGCTTTGGCGCTCTGTCTCTCCTTCGCCTTGGTGCATGGGTCCAGCGGCGGAACCACCGACGTGGGCGGTCTCGAGGTGCACATCGAGGGTCACCCTGAGGGCGTGCCCGGCCGGGTGGGGGACGCCCTCTCCTTCAATGGCCAAGGCGATCGGATCTTCATCGAGGGCTTCGCGCTGGCGAGCCCATCGCTCACCGTCTCTGCCTGGGTCCTACCCGAGGGCGAGCAATCAAAGTGGGCCAGCGTGGTGGACTTTTGGGGCAGCGGCCAGGGCTTCTGGCTCGGCGGCTCCGAGACGCCGGGAGGCTGGGCCTTTTGGACCGACCTCAGCAAGACAAGTCACCCATCGGCTGTGGTGGCGGGCATGTGGCAACACATAGCAGCGGTGCGCGAGGTGGTGGGCAGCGGCGAGGAGGCGACGCGAACGCTCTCGCTCTACGTCAACGGTGAACTCATGTCGCATCGCACCGACGTGGGCCCCACCACCCCGCCCCCGCTGCGCGGCGTGTACCTCGGCGGTCGTGGCGATCGCTCAGACTACTTCCACGGCGCCCTGGATGAGGTGATGATCTGGACCTCCGCGCGCACCCCCGAGCAAATCTGCACGGACGCTGGCGGCGTTTGGCATGCTGGACGCTGTGAACACTTTGAGCCCGTGGCGGCCATCGCTGGCCCTTGTCATGGCGTCGATTGCTCAGGGCACGGGCGCTGCGTGGTCGAAAGATCCAGCGCGTTTTGTGAGTGCGACGACGACTACCTGGCCACAGGCGAACTTTCCTGTGGCGCCACCAACGATCCCTGTGGTGACATCGCGAACAAAGCCAAAGAGTGGTCCCAATGGTATCGCGGCCAGGTGGACGCCGAGCTCCTCGAGGCAGCGGACGCCTTCGCCGCCGACTACACCCCGCAAAACAGCGCATGGAAGCCTTCGGCAGAAACGCAGACAGCCCTAGGCCTCTCAGGCCTGATGAAGAGCGCTGAGGAGATCGCCTGCCTCGGTTTTCTCCAGGCAGCCGAACAAGCCCCCCATAATCCTGTGGCGCTCACCAACGCATCCACCTGCATGTTCCTTTTGGGGTGGAGCGATGACGCCCGCGCCTTCGCCGACTGTTCGCTCTCCATCGCCCCGAAAAACGCCAGCGCCAAGGCCGCTCAGGCTTATCACGA
>JAFCZD010000784.1 GCA_019314525.1 Deltaproteobacteria bacterium | reverse complement strand
TGTTCCCGACACTGACGCTCATGACTGGACCTCGATGATCGTTGTTCCGAATCATTGCCAGCCATCAGCATGGCTGCCAACCCCGGTTTCGGTCAAGAGGGAGGGTGTCGGGGGTAGTTTTGGAGCTGGCGTGACCGGAGAGGAGGGTGGGGGGCTTTGCGGCCGACGCGCCCCGTCGCTTAGCATTCGAGGTCGATTGGCAGATAGCGGGTGGTGACTTTTCGCTTGAGGAAATCCTAGCCGCTTTGCGTGGCTAGCTGGCAAAACGCCGGTGTCAAAGCCGTTGGTTTGGCACCTACTGTGCGCCCTCGGCTCAATGGATGATTGGAGAACTACGGAGCCACTGCCCAAGCTCACCGTCAAACCGGGCTGCTTCGCCACATGTTGCTACTACGTTTGACCATCCGCTCGTAATGTTGGCTTGCTGTGCCTCATAGCCCTTCGCTTGGTTTTTGAGGCCGCCCAGGTCGCCGACTACCAGCTTTGGTTTAAGCTTCTTACCCAGAGTGCGCAGCAGTTTCTTGATGTCGGTGCGACACTCGATACAAATTGTGTCCGGAGCTGAACCTGTGTACGGTTGGACTACTGAAGCTTCCGGAAAGAGCGAGACGAGTGCCCAGGTCTCCGAGGCCATGGCGGGCACACAAAGGACGACTCGGTCAGGGACTCCGGAACACCCAAGCCACTGGAGTATCAGCGTATGTATCTCGTTCGCCCCATCCACTGGCGGTGGGCAAGGTCTGGCAAGGCGGATGTCCTCCTCGTGCCCAACGTCCGCATCAACCTGGATCACGAGCAAGTCCGCGTTTTCTAGAATAGCAGTCTGCTCAAGCCCGCCCTTGGATTTGACCTCGGACTCGCACCACCGTTTGATACCCTTCCAGCCTGCCCCGAAAGGACCAGACGCCCCCCTAGACAGGCTTTGCGGAGGCTGGATCGCCAGCGTTCGATAATCGTCCAAGTAGTCGTCAAGGATGGCCTCTATTATGAACTTATCGGAAGGCCCCTCGCAGATCAGAGCGACGCTATACACTTGGCATCCCCCCGAGATGACCCATCACCCAGAGCCTCGAGATTGTCCAAATCTCGCCTTGCTTCTGAAGCTGCTCAACATCTACCTTCACCCTGTTGACGACAGTTTTGCCGTGCCGGGTTCGATCGACGGCGAAGAGTCGCACGTCGTCGTGATCAAGTGGCAACCCATCAAGCACAAGCGGGTTGTGGGTGGTCAGCAGAAGCTGCTTTTCCTCGGAGCTCCCAAGTACCCATTTGCACATCTCGGCGAACAATGCCCGCGCCAAGCGGGGGTTGAGTGCGTGATCAGCGTTGTCAACCGCGAGTAGCCGTGGTGCTGCCGGGTGGACTGCTAAGACGAGCATCAAAAGGACATAAAGAGCTCCCTCACTAGCATCATATCCAGTGAGAAGGTCGCGCCCCTTGGCCATGTACCGATCGCGAAAGACCACAATTCGACTGGCTGCGGCTTCGACTGCTGGCGAGAGGGGGGTTTTAGCATCCCGCTCCTCGGATCCGAAGCTATGTGCCCAGTCAACTAGTTCCAGTGCTGCTGCGCAGGCGTCCGCTATCGACTCTGAGGACTCACGAAGCCTCAGTAGCTCGTCGATCGCCTCCGGAAGCCGCCCCCCCGCGAGTCCCACAGGTTCCCGCCTTTGGGCGTCCATCGTGACGCCGCGCAAGGTGCTCGTAGTCGGCGCGTATATGACGTAGTCGGCGAGTACATCGAGTAGTGTGCGAGCGGCTACATACTTGCTGCCCTTCGTGGCTGCGACGCCGGCCGTTGGGTCAAGCTCATCCTGGGAAGCTGGCGACCGACCGCCTACGTGTTTTTCGCCCTCCATGAGCAATTCACTCTTGAAAAGCCACTCGGAACCAGACCGTTTCGCTGGGTTATTGATGAGTTCGACCTTGTAGCTCGCAGTATCGCTTACGGCTTCGAGCCCGATGGAGGGTCGCACCTTGGTCTTGCGGAACGAAGACTTGTAGAGGTCCGGAACGCCAGGGCGGACCCCCCGCGCCAACAGGTTCGTGTCATTGACACGACCCTCTGCCGCAGCACCGAGAACTCCAAGGGCCTCGATGAGATTACTTTTCCCGCTACCGTTTGCCCCAACGAACACGTTGACTCGGCCGAGGTCGACGGTCACGTCGGCGAGGGACTTGAAAGATGATACTGAGATCTTGCGTATCATGATGGCCTCTTCGAAGGCACACTGAAGGACGTCCTTGGGTCGGAAGGTCCCAACACTCGGAGTGCACTGTCGCATGGTAGCCGAGAGCGAACGCGCTGTCACCGAACCACCAACCCTTTGGACCCCACATTAGCAAGCGGGCAGAACGTTCGTTGCTGTCAACAACCGGACGAGCAGAACGCCCCCCGTTACCACCGCCAGGCCCTTGCCAAGCAGAACCTGCGCCTCTCTTTCCCTGCGCTTCTCCATCGCTCGTTTGCACCTATCCGAGCAAAATGGCCGCCGCGGCGAAGGATGGCCGCAGAGTTGGCACCTATGCAGCTTCGCAGCGGCATGGAATGAGTTTTCGTTACCGTTTGGAAACGTAAATACTGACGTTTTCGAAACTCGTTGTCCCTCTGTGTCTCTATTCCGGTGGACACGGTCTCCGAGAAGGCTTTTGGGAGCGCTCCTCGGCCGTCACGATTGCAGCTGTCGTGAACAACAAGGTAGCCTGAAGGGCTCAGCGACATGAGTCGCGGCGCATGGAAGCAGCCCTCCGATTT
>JAFCZD010000783.1 GCA_019314525.1 Deltaproteobacteria bacterium | reverse complement strand
TGGGATCACAGCCATAGGCACACTCTTGTTTCATGCACTCGACGACCTGCGTGCAAGTCTGGCCACAGCGATTGTTTCTGCACACCTCATCGCCACCACACTCGTAGTCCTCGAGTAACCGTTCACGGGCCTGATTGCTGCAGCTGGTGTCTGTCGCACAAACCCGCGGGCACTCGGCCGCTGGCGTACAAGCGCCGCCCTTGTCGCCAAACTGACAACAGAGCTCGCCGTCGGCGGTATCGCAGTCGTTATCGTGACCGCAAGCCTTAGGACACGTGTCCAAACAATAGCCGCGCCCCCTGGGGCGGGACCAGAAGGCTCGTCTTCCACACAAGCCGAAGTCGTGACGAACAAGAACAGAATTAGTGCCTTGGGAAAAACGCGCAGATATGCACTCATGGCCTCTCCAGGTTTACAAAGTATCGGTCAGTGAGGGTCGAACACCGATATCCCCAACTGCTGGTTGTACTCAGCAGAGGCAGCTGACCTTCCTTAGAATGTGAGGATACCGAGTTGGAGCAGTGATGCAGATCACGCTGGGAGGGTTGGCGCTAGGCCGCCTGACCCCACTCGAGGTAGGAGCGCGCGAAGTCGCAATCGTGCCCGGTGAAGTGAACGCCACACAACAGCCCACGCGACCACCTCACAGAGCCAACCATTCGCAGGGGACGACCGCCAGGGTTGAGCATGATCAAAGCCTCCACCTCTTGCCCCACTGAGAGCGGCCTTTCACTGTGGAGGCCCATACCGTGGATGCTGATGTCTTTGAGCATCCCCTGCTGGGCACCTCGTGCATCGAAGAGGATCGTTTCAGTCTCAAGCGGGTAGCGCATGGCACAGCGGACCTCTGGGCTCACTACGCGGTGGGGCGTGGGCTCTGCTTGCTTCATATCTATTGAGTAGCCGGAAGACAACAAAACGGCTCAAGCAAATGGCATTCATTCAAGGAAGGTCGAGTGGAAGATCGACCTTCCAGTGGCAGGCCGCTGTCCCAACAGTCCCCATGATCGCCACCACATAGAGCGTCAACATCTGGGCATCTTTTGTGCATGAGCGCATACGCGCATACACGCATGCGCGCCCACGACGCCATGGGCGGGAGACAAACGATGAACTCTCAACTTGCGATACTCTCTGGACTTACGATCGTGCTGGCATCAAGCAGCGTGCTGGCAAAACCCTGGGGACGCCCAGCGACTCGTCGAGAAGTGCGGATGATCATCAAGCGTGTGCTTCACGTGCGACCAGACGCAATCCCCGTCGCTCGGCCCAAAATCAAATGCACAAATGCCGCGGTCAACACCATGGAGAGTCTCACTCCTGGGCGCATGCCCACCGCCAAGGAACGCCCCAACGCCATCCACGGTCTCAAGGGTGGGCTCTTGAAATATGGTCAGGCGACCCATCGACAGTTGCTCGCCGAACTCTACCAAGAGGGAACGCTACGGATTGACGCCAAGACGGGTGAGGCGCGATGGCTCGTCAAGGGCGCTGCAACACTCCGCTTGGGCAGGTTCGCCGGAAAGGGAACCATCGCGATGAAGACACCGAAGTTCTTCGCCTTGGCTGCCAAGGCCCTCAAGCTGCGCAACGAGCGCGTGGGTGAAGCGATGCTCCGTGCCCGCAAAAAGGAGATCACGCCCACCGGAACCTACACCGATAGGTGGGGAACGAGCCACACCTACCGCCCCACAGCACAAATCTCCTCGAGCAACATCAAGACCAAACCTGATGGGTCGAGAACATTCTCCTCCGCCGGCGTCTGGTATGCCGACAACGGAAACGGACCCTTCTTTGGCGATGGAAACCCGGCAGAGACTGTGGCGAGCGCCGTGCGCTACGATAAGGTCATGCCTAACGTGATGCAGGCCTTTGGTCAGGCGAGGACACCCTCAAAGACACACAAACGCGGCGCGGTCATGCTCGGCGAGATGTTCCCCTACAGCTTGCGTTGGACAAAAGGTGGCGTCGACAAGGAGATCCACTTCACTGCTGGTACCTCTAAGTGGATGGTCGTCTCTGAAAAACCTGCCGCCCACTAGACGACTACATCATCTGTCGTCTTCATTTCTTCTCCAATAATCACCGCCTTACGCTAAAATATAGAGACGTGCCCCTAAAACGTCTCCTTTTCGCCGCGATCGCGATGGTGATCGTCATGCCGTCCCCTGCATGCGTGCGCCTCGGTTTCGAGCCAGACGCTGCCCCAGCAAACGCGGGTGACGCATGGGACATCACTCTAGATGCCTCAGCTCCTGACACCGCCTTGGACAGCTTCATTCTTGGCCCTGACACCAGCCCTGACACCAGCCCTGACGCCAGCCCGGACACCTCGCTGGACAGCCTCACCGCCAACCCTGACATCACTGTGGACAGCCTCACCGCCAACCCTGACATCACTGTGGACAGCCTCATTGCCAGCCCTGACACCACTGTGGACAGCCTCACCGCCAGCCCTGACACCACCCTGGACACAAGTCCAAGCGCCGTTCCGGGAAGCTGGGTCACCCTCCCAGCAGGCACCTTCGACATGGGCTCTCCCCTAACCGAGGCATGCCGCTGGGAGGACGAAATACTGCACTCTGTTACGCTAGGCAACACATTCGAGATTCAGACTACAGAGGTCACTCAGGCGCAATATCTGAGCGTTATCGGCGCATCCCCTTCAAGTGACACCACCTGTGGCGCCAACTGTCCGGTGGAGATGCTCTCCTGGCATGAAGCGGCAGCCTACTGCAATGCGCTCTCGCCCCTTGGGGCGCGC
>JAFCZD010000782.1 GCA_019314525.1 Deltaproteobacteria bacterium | reverse complement strand
CGCGGCGGTCTGACTCGCACGTCTCGCTCCGCAACTGGGACATTATGTTTCCTCGCCATAATGTTTCGCAATTCTGGTGCGTTTGGCTCCCTTGGGCCTTCGACGCTAACGAAAACTGACCCACTTCCGCTCTCCAAAACTGACCCACCCCTGCTCCAGCAAAATGGAGTTCCTTCCGTCTTCTTCCTGGAGCTGCTTCGTCTGCTTCAAGGACAGGCGAAGCAGACGAAGGCATGGCGATGGTAGGAGGAGGGGCCAGTTGGCCCACAAACTGAAGCTACTCAGGAACCGAAGGCGGGCGCGACAAGGTCTTCACCGCCAGTTGGGCGCCCCGTCGTTGGCGCGCGCCACAAGCGATCCTTGTTTTCTAGGGCTCTTCCGTTCCGTCTTTTCGCGACTCGCGCTGCCATAAGCAGCGCATAGGAAACGATCCCATCACCAACATCGCTTGTCAAGCCGGTGCTCTCTCACCCGTCGCAGGGGTGGACCTCTTTTCGTTAGCAACCCCGGGTCTATTTTGGCGAGCGTCGAAGCCCTTGGGCTGGTTCGTGTTGGTTCATCTGAGCGTCCGTCCATCAAAATTGAATATCCGTTTGGTTTTCTTGCTCTGGTTGCTGCTGGTTCATGTGGATCTGGTGGGCGCGATTTTCTTCTCGCGGCCTGAGCTGTCCCATCCCGGCGATCAACGTCTGACCCCTTTCCCGAAAGAAGTTGGCGGCGCGCATTCGATCTGGTTGCCCATCGCGTCTGGAGAATCGCGATGGGACGGCAACTGTTTCGATGTAGGCACTGCAAGAAGGTCGGGACCAAGCGCACTGAAGAGCAGCGGTACTGCCGCCGTCACGATTGCCAGAAGGCGCGCAAGAATGCGTGGCGGCGCGAGAAGTACCAAGTCGATCCGGACTACCGCGCCAACCAGAGAGCGAGCACGAAGACCTGGCTCGCATCGCAAGGGGGCAGCGGCGCATACCACCGCGGCTACCGGAGCCGATGCAAACAGCGACCCCGCGAAGGGGGCCACCACGACGATCGAGCTCGAGACGACGACTTGACCGCGGAGCGGGCGCAGGAACCGATGGCCGGCGCGAGTGCAAATAGCGACGCGAAACCTGGAGAAAGTCACGTAATATCAGGCAGATACGCGCTCGTTGCATACGACGGTGCAAACAGCGACGCGATTTTGGTCGAATTGTTCGTCATTTCAAAGGGTTAGACCCTGGTTGCAAATATCGACGCGATGGCTTGCGGGCGCAATTCGTGTTCAAGGATCGCGCATGGCGAAAACAACACGATGTATCCACCGTCCGCCGCTGGTTCCCGAGCGCGTTCGATCCATCGGGCACCGCGGGTTCGCATTCATGCCGAACCGGTTTCTGCTCGACGGTTTCTTTGCCGAGCTCGAACACGATGAGCTGCTCTTGTACTTGCTCTTGGTGCTTGCCGGTGATCGGAATGGGATGAGCTACTACCACTACGACAAGCTCTGCTCGCTGCTCGAGATGCCGGTGGAGCGGTACCTTCGAGCACGCAACAACCTCATGGCAATGGAGCTGCTCGCGTTTGACGGCACCCGGTTTCAGGTCCTCGAGTTGCCGGCGGAGCCCGCCGTGCGCTCGAGGCTCTTGACCACCGACGAGGATCTCGAGCGGGATGATGCGGCAACCGTGCGGACGCTGCTCCAAGAGTCATTGCGACAGGCGGATGACGAGCGTGACATGACGAGAGGTGGTGCGCATGACGTCCGAAACGAGGAGGGCGAGGACCGATGAAGCACGACAGCACAGTAGTAGTTGTCACGGGGCAACGGCTCGCCGAGCTGCTGCGAGCCACACGCAATTCGTTCCTCCACGTTTTGCGTCTGCAACCAGTGTCCGAAAGCTATCTCGGCCAGTCGATGTTCATCATTGAGGAGTACGCGCAGTTTTGCGAGCAGCAGGCCCCCGCCCATCCGTGGCTCTTGCGAAAGCAGTATCTGGCGCAACGTGCGGACCTGCGTGCCAAGCATTCGTATTCAGCATCCTATCTCGACACCGAAGGCAGGCAGCTTTGCCACTTCTTGCGCTGGTATGCGGCACAGGTGTATGCGGGAGACGTATCTTGGGGAGAGCTCTCGCCAGAACAACTCGATGCGTACTGGGCCACGCAGCCAGCGGCACTGAGCTACCGGCGCACAATCCTGTCTCGGCACCTGCAGCCCCTGTTGCTGTGGCTCAATCAGCGGCCATTCAAGCCGAGCCACAAGCTCGAGCCCTTGCTGCACGACTACTTCGAGGAGCGTCGCCTGGCACTGCGTGGCAACGACTACGGGTTTGTGCTCACTCACCGCGCAAAGATTGTAACACGCCGTCATCTCGTCTGGCTGGAGCAACAGGGACATCTGCCCGCCGGTACGGCGACACAGGGGGCTGCCTGGTCCGGCGTCGCAAAGGTTGGTGCGACCGTGGCCAAGCACGGAAAGGGTGATTCGCAGGCTCTGCTGGAATACTTCGAGGTCAAGGTGGATTCCGATCTGCCGCACCCGTTGCGGCAACCTCTGGTCGAGTACGTGGCACATCTGATCAGTGAGCGAGAGCTGGTCAAGTCAAGCATCGAGTCGAGCCTCCGTACCAACCAGGCGCTCTGCCGGAAGCTGGTCGAGGAGGGCTGTAACTCTTTCGCACAACTGCGCGTCTCCCATCTGGACGACGTAGTCTCGTCACTGCTGTGCGCGGCGCAGCACGACGTACAGCGCAGGCGCCAGCAGGTCCAGGCACAGCACAGCCGTCT